>JAHEBK010000019.1 GCA_024642295.1 Flavobacterium sp.
CTCATAAATAATGGATTTCAGATGTAGTTTTTTGGTGGTTACCATTGGGAACCCTTCGTTTAAATCAAAACGCATTTGGTAGCCAAAAACACTTTTTGTGCCTGTTCCGGTGCGGTCCCCTTTTTGGTTTCCGTTTTCCATAACGTGTTGTACTAAATCTAAATACTGCTTCATGAGTTGGGTTTATTATTTTGTTAAGGGATTAACAATCTAAATTAAGATTCTCTTTTGGAAATTTCGTCTCTAATTTTGGCCGCTTTTTCGTAATCTTCATTACTTACCGCTTGTTCTAATAGTTCGCTTAATTCTTGGAGGCTATGTTTTATATAGGGACGGCTAGTTTGACTTTCATCTTCATTCCCAAAAGTCTCAGGATTTGAAAGGATATCATCAATTTCTTGTGAATCTTTATCAGTTTCTTGCGGATTTGTTTTTAAATAAATACCTGCTTTGTCAAGAATGTTTTTATAAGTAAAAATAGGGGCTTGAAAACGAAGAGCCAATGCGATAGCGTCAGATGTTCTAGCGTCAATTATCTCCTCTATTTTGTCTCTTTCGCAAATAATACTGGAGTAAAATACGCCATCTACTAGTTTGTGAATGATTACTTGTTTTACGACAATATCAAAACGCTCAGCAAAATTTTTAAACAAATCATGTGTTAATGGGCGTGGTGGTTTGATTTCTTTTTCTAAGGCTATTGCGATAGATTGTGCTTCAAACGCTCCTATGACAATGGGAAGTTTTCTTTCTCCATCAACTTCATTCAAAATCAAAGCATATGCCCCGTTTTGAGTCTGACTGTATGAGATGCCTTTTATAGATAGTTTAACTAAACTCATGTTAATTTTAGGTTTTAGATTTTAGATACTAAAATCAAAGAATTATTTCAATTACCTTTCACTTTATTGAAAGTACAAAAAAGGAATTGATTAGCTTACAAAGAAACAAAATCTTTTCTTAGCTTCAAAAGTAAACTAATGTATAAAAACAAAAAAATGCGGCATTAATTTAAAGTAAAAGAGCTACTATAAATTAGATTATAATAGCTCCTTTTGAGTTATATAGAAAGTATTTGTTAAGTACTTATTGTGCTTTGAATGTTTTTAATTTTTCAATTAATTTTGGAACTACTTCGAAAGCATCTCCAACGATTCCATAATCGGCGACTTTGAAGAATGGAGCTTCCGGATCTGTGTTGATAACTACTTTAACTTTAGAAGCATTGATACCTGCAATATGTTGAATAGCACCAGAAATTCCAATAGCAATATATAAATTTGCTGCAACAGGTTTTCCTGTTTGTCCTACGTGTTCACCGTGAGGTCTCCATCCTAAATCCGAAACTGGTTTTGAACAGGCAGTAGCAGCTCCTAAAACAGCAGCTAAATCTTCAATTAAACCCCAGTTTTCAGGTCCTTTAAGACCTCGGCCTCCAGATACTACAATATCAGCATCGGCAATAGATACTTTTCCAGATGCTTTTTCTGTTGCTTCTATTTTGATATTAAAATCAGCATCATTCAAACTTGGAGCGAAGTCCTCTTCTGTAAGTGTTGATGGGGATTCGATGATTCCATAAGAGTTTTTAGCTAATCCAAGGATTTTGATATCTGTATTGATTTCTGTGGTATTGAAAGCTTTGTTTGAAAAGGCATTTCTTTTTACTTGAAAAGGAGCAGTGCTAATAGGCAAACCTACTACATTGGTTGCTAAACCAGCCTCAAGTGAAACCGCTACTAATGGTGAAAGATAATTACTGTCTGTAGTAGATGAAAGTAAGATTAATTTAGTGTTTTCTTTTTGGGCTGCTTGTTTGATGGCGTCAGCATATGCCTTTGCATTAAAGCTTGTAAGTTTGTCGTTGTTTATTTTTAGTACTTTGTCAACGCCGTATTTCGATAAATCAGAAACATCATTTGTATTGAAGCTGATTGCAGTAACGGTTGTGCCTAATGTTTCGGCTACTTTTTTTGCATAAGAGGCTAATTCATAAGCCACTTTTTTAAATTTCCCTTCGGCAGATTCTGTATATATTAATATTGACATGTTGATTTTAGATTTTAGATTAACGATTTATGATTTTTAAACTTGACTAAAGATTTTAGATTTTTTTGCCATCAGCAATCAAAAATCGTTAATCTTCAATCAGCAATCTGATTTTTAAATCACTTTCGCTTCGTTGTGTAATAAATTGATTAGTTCGTCTAAATTGTCAGCTGAAATAAGTTTAACAGCAGATTTTGGAGCTGGTTTTTCAAATTGCACTGCTTTGGTATTCGTGGCAGCGTCAATTGGTTCTATAATATTTAACGCTTTGGTTCTAGCGGTCATGATTCCTCGCATATTTGGAATTCGTAAATCTTTTTCTTCTACCAATCCTTTTTGACCTCCAATAATTAAAGGAAGTGAAGTTGAAATGGTCTCTTTTCCTCCGTCAATTTCGCGAACTGCTTTTGCATTTGTTCCTTCAATTGCTATTTCAGTACATGCATTTATAAAATTAAAACCTAAAATTCCAGCAATCATTCCAGGTACCATTCCTCCATTATAATCTAATGATTCTTTACCAGCAATGACTAAATCATATCCGCCATTTTTAATGACCTCTGCAAGTTGTTTGGCAACATAAAAACCATCTGTTGGCGTTGCGTTTACTCTTATGGCATCATTTGCACCTATAGCCAAAGCTTTTCTTAGGGTAGGTTCCGTTTCTGGTCCGCCAACATTTACAACGGTAACGGTTGCTCCTTGTTTTTCTTGGAACCAAATAGCACGTGTCAATCCAAATTCGTCATTAGGGTTTATTACAAATTGAACACCATTGGTGTCAAATTCTGAGTCGTTATTAGTAAAGTTAATCTTCGAAGTAGTATCAGGAACATGACTGATGCAAACTAATATTTTCATATTGAGGAGTTTTTATATTTCTTGATTTCAGTTACAAAATTAGAATAAAATAATTAAAGTAATCTGTTTTTGAAGTTTAAAAGGATTGATTTTTCTTTGATGTAAATATGAAGATATAACAAATAACTAGAAATTACACATCATTATTTTATTAGAAATGGTGCATTAAATGATTTTAAATATTTATTTTTGCTTTTCGAAAATATACATATACAAGATATAATATGAGAACGATACAATTTAGAGAAGCTATTTGTGAAGCAATGAGTGAAGAAATGCGTCACGATGAGTCTGTATACTTAATGGGTGAAGAAGTTGCCGAATACAATGGTGCTTACAAAGCTTCAAAAGGGATGCTTGCAGAATTTGGAGAAAAAAGAGTTATTGATACTCCAATTGCTGAGTTAGGTTTTACAGGTATTGCAGTAGGTTCAGCTATGAACGGTTGTCGTCCAATTGTAGAATATATGACTTTTAACTTTTGTTTAGTTGGTATAGATCAAATTATAAATAATGCTGCTAAGATGCGTCAGATGACAGGAGGTCAATTTGATGTGCCAATCGTTTTTCGTGGGCCAACTGCTTCAGCAGGGCAATTAGGAGCAACACACTCACAAGCATTAGAAAACTGGTTTGCTAATACTCCAGGTCTTAAAGTAGTAGTTCCATCTACTCCTTATGATGCAAAAGGACTTTTGAAAGCTGCTATTCGAGATAACGATCCAGTTATCTTCATGGAATCAGAGCAAATGTATGGTGATAAAGGTGAAGTTCCGGATGGAGAATATGTAATTCCTATTGGAGTTGCTGATATCAAACGTGAAGGTACTGATGTAACTATTGTTTCTTTTGGTAAAATTATCAAAGAGGCTTTTATCGCTGCTGATGAATTAGCAAAAGAAGGTGTTTCTTGTGAAATTATCGATTTAAGAACAGTTCGTCCGTTAGATATAGATGCTATCTTAGCTTCTGTTAAGAAAACAAATAGATTGGTTATCCTTGAAGAAGCTTGGCCATTTGCAAGTGTTTCTTCTGAGATTACTTATTTAGTGCAAGAGCGTGCTTTTGACTATTTAGATGCGCCAATTCAAAGAATTACTACAGCTGATACACCAGCACCATATTCTCCTGTTTTATTAGCAGAATGGTTGCCAAATGCAGGTGATGTCGTAAAGGCTGTTAAAAAAGTATTAAATAAATAAATTTAATACCAACACTATTAAGACTTCATCATACGTTTGTATGATGAAGTTTTTTTTTAAAAGACAATTATGAAAAAGGGAATATTCTATTTAATGTTATTTTTCTTAGTGATGATCAATAGTATATTTGGTCAGACCAAAGTAAGCGGTGTAGTTTTGGATAAAACAAATCAACCTGTTCCTTTTGCTAATGTTGTTTTCAAGAATTCAAATGTAGGAACAATGTCTAATGAAGATGGTCGTTTTTATATTGAATCTTCTAAAAATTATACAGGATTATTAGTGACTTCTGTAGGGTATTCTGATAAAGAAATCACATTATCTAAATTAATAAACTATGATTTTAAAGTTGTTCTTAATGCGGCTGAAACTTTAAAAGAAGTAGTCATTTTTACGGGGAAAACTTCTAAAAAGAATAATCCCGCATTGGACATCCTGCGTAAAATTTGGGAAAGAAAACGTAAAAATGGACTTTCAAAATTTGATTATTACCAAATGGAGAAATATGAGAAAATTGAGTTTGATATGAACACCATAGACAGTGCGTTCATGAATAAAAAGATTTTCAAAGGAATGAAATTTGTTTTTGACCATGTAGACACCTCTCGTGTTACGGGTAAAACATATTTGCCAATTTTTATAAATGAATCCATTTATGATGTATTTGGGAATAATAAATTAAAAAAGATAAAAGAAAAATTAATTGCTAATAAAAATTCTGGATTGCAAAATACGGATGGCGTTAATGCCTTTATGAAAGATTTATATAGTGAATTTGATATTTATGACAATCATCTACTTTTTTTTGATAAAAGTTTTACTAGCCCATTATCGACTACAGGAATTGATGTTTATAATTATGTATTAAGGGATAGTGCTTTTGTAGATAAAAAATGGTGTTACAATATTTTATTTTATCCAAGGCGTAAAAATGAATTAACTTTTAAAGGTGATTTTTGGGTAAGTGATACGACTTTTGCTATCAAAAAAATCAATATGTCCGTAACCAAAAGTGCTAATATTAACTGGGTCAAAGATGTTTATATTGAACAAGAGTTTGAAGTTCAAAACGACTCTGTTTTTCTTTTGACTCGTGATTATATGATGTCTGATTTTGCTTTAAATAAAAAAGAAGAATCGAAAGGGGTATATGGAAAAAGAACTACTCTTTATCAAAATCATCAATTTAATATTGAGAAACCCGCTGATTTTTATAAAGATAAAGTAAATTACATTGACAATGAAGTCTATAACAAGACTGATGAGTATTGGAGTTCAAGTAGATTTGAGAACCTTAATAAAGATGAGAAAGGAATTTATAAAATGCTTGATACGCTTAAAACGGTCAAGAAGTTTAAGCAGTTATATGATTTAGCCTCAATAATCGCAAGCGGTTATATGAATGTTGGTGATTTTGATTATGGCCCTATTTTTTCCACTTTTGGGTATAATCAAGTAGAAGGAATTCGATTAAGAGTTGGAGGAAGAACCTATTTTGGGCCCAATGACACTTGGCGTTTGCAAGGGTACACAGCCTATGGTTTTGATGATAATAAATTTAAATATGGTTTATCAGGAAAATGGATGATTGACAAGAAAAAAAGAATCATCATTTCTGGAGGAAATAGACGTGATGTTGAACAAATTGGAGCTAGTTTGACAAGTACCAATGATGTTTTGGGAAGGAGTTTTGCTTCATCTTCGCTATTTTCAACTGGTAATAATGGAAAGTTAACCAATATTAATTTGAGTAATGTCGCAGTAGAAATAGAACCTGTAAAAAACTTAACCTTTCAAACAGGTTTTTCTTATCGTACATTAGAATCTGCTTCCAATACTTTTAGTTTAGATTATTTTACAGATGCTAGTTTGACAACTACTAAGAGTGAAGTGAAACAATCAGAAGTTAGTTTGCAACTAGAATTCACTCCAAATCGAAAAACGGTAGGTTATGGTGTTGAAAGAACGGATTTAGATAATCCTTATAGTCGTTTCTTTGTGAATTATAGTCACGGTTTCAAGGGGATGTTAAATAGTGATTTTAAGTATGAAAAAGTCCAGCTGTATTACAAACAACCTTTTATTATAGGGCCCTTAGGGAGAACAGATATTATTGTTGAGGTAGGTAAGACCTTTGGTCAAATTCCTCTTGGATTGATGAATGTGATACCTGGAAATCAAACCTATTTTACGATAGAAAACACCTTTAGTAATCTAAATTTTTACGAATTTGTTACGGATCAATACGCTACTATTCAATGGAATCATAATTTTGGTGGTCGATTGTTAAGTAGGATTCCTTTTTTGAGAAAATTGAATTGGAGAGAGATAGTAGGTGTAAGAACTGTATTTGGTTCCGTTTCTGAAGAAAATAAAGCAATTAATGCCTCGGGGTTGATTTATACCGCACCAGAAAAAGGCTATTGGGAATATAGTGCAGGAATAGGAAATATTTTCAAAGTATTTCGAATTGATTTTGCTTGGAGAGGAAATTATTTAGATACTCCTGATGCTCAAAAATTCTCCATAAAAGGATCTTTTGGGTTTTATTTCTAGGAAGAATAATGGAATTGATTTAATTACAAAACAATTGTGGTTTTATAAACCATTTATTATCGAGTGTTTTAAGGAAGATATTCCTTGTAATAAGGATGTTTTTGTTTACTTTTGCCAACGCATAAAAAGAACTTAAGATATTAAAAAAATGACTGCAGACAAATTAACCACTTTCGATGTTTTAATCGAAATTCCAAGAGGAAGTAGAAATAAATACGAGTATGATTTCGAGTTGAAAAGAATGCGTTTTGATAGAATGTTATTCTCTTCAATGATGTACCCAGCAGATTATGGGTTTATTCCACAAACTTTAGCACTTGATGGAGATCCATTAGATGTATTGGTATTGGTAAACGAGCCAACTTTTCCTGGATGTGTAATGGAAGTGAAGCCAATTGGTGTTTTCCACATGGCAGATGATAAAGGACCAGACGAAAAAGTAATCTGTGTGCCAGTTTCTGATCCAATCTGGAATTCATTAGAAAACTTGTCTGATATCAATCCTCACTTAGTGAAAGAAATCGAACATTTCTTCCAAGTGTATAAAGATTTAGAAAACAAAGTTGTTGATGTTGAAGGTTGGGGAGATGTAAACGAAGCATTTGCTATCATCAAAGAATGTCAAAAGCGTTTCAATGATATTCCAAATAAACCTGAAGGATTATTTACTATTAAATTGTAATTTTCTCTTTAAAACATAAATAAAAAAGCAATATTCTTAATGAGTATTGCTTTTTTTGGTTAAATTCGTTCGGTACACATTTTAATATTAACATTAACCGAACCAATTTATGAATACAATTATGATTTATTTACCAATAATCATGGCGATTATTGGACTTGTTTTTATGGGAGTCAAAAGAGCATGGGTTTTAAAACAAGACGCAGGTGATGGGAAAATGGCTTCAATTTCTGATTATATTTACGAAGGAGCATTAGCGTTCCTTAAAGCCGAATATAGGTTACTGACTTTCTTTGTTATTGGAGCCAGTATTGCTTTGACGGTAATTTCTTTTATAGTTCCTACAACCCATATATTAATAGTGGTTGCTTTTGTTTTTGGAGCGTTTTTCTCTGCACTTGCGGGTAATATGGGGATGAAAATTGCAACCAAAACCAATGTAAGAACCACACAAGCTGCTCGTACTAGTTTGCCGCAAGCCTTGAAAGTTTCTTTTGGTGGGGGTACGGTTATGGGATTGGGTGTAGCAGGTTTAGCCGTTCTGGGGTTAACAGGTTTTTTTATCTTCTTCTTCCATTATTTTATGGATGGTGTTTGGGGAGCTGATGGAACCGAAAAAATGACTATTGTGCTTGAAACTTTAGCTGGTTTTTCACTTGGGGCTGAATCCATTGCATTGTTTGCTCGTGTAGGTGGTGGGATTTATACCAAAGCCGCTGATGTTGGTGCCGATTTAGTTGGTAAAGTCGAAGCTGGAATTCCAGAGGATGATCCACGTAATCCAGCGACCATTGCGGATAACGTAGGGGATAATGTAGGTGATGTTGCCGGGATGGGAGCCGATTTGTTTGGTTCTTATGTTGCAACAGTTTTAGCAGCAATGGTTTTAGGTAATTATGTCATTAAAGATATGGGTGGTTCCATTCAAGATGCTTTTGGAGGAATTGGTCCTATCTTATTGCCAATGGCAATTGCTGGTTTCGGAATTTTATTTTCCATTATTGGGACCCTATTGGTTAATATATCAGATGATAACGCAAAAGAAGCACAAGTGCAAAAAGCATTAAATATAGGAAACTGGGTTTCTATTGGTTTGACTGCTGTTTCTTGTTATTTCTTAGTGCAATACATGTTGCCTCAAACCATGAAAATGGAATTTTTTGGTGAAGGAGTCCAAGACATTTCATCAATGCGCGTCTTTTATGCGACAATCATTGGATTGATTGTAGGTGCTGTTATTTCATCCGTAACGGAGTATTATACTGGTTTAGGTACAAAACCGGTTATGGCTATTGTTCAAAAATCAAGTACTGGTGCTGGAACCAATGTAATTGCAGGTTTAGCAACTGGAATGATTTCAACTTTCCCAACCGTTTTATTATTTGCTGCTGCAATTTGGTCTTCCTATGCTTTAGCGGGATTTTACGGTGTTGCTTTGGCAGCTTCGGCAATGATGGCAACTACGGCGATGCAATTAGCAATTGATGCTTTTGGACCCATTTCAGATAATGCGGGTGGAATTGCCGAAATGAGTGAATTGCCTAAAGAAGTTCGTACGCGTACCGATATTTTAGATTCAGTAGGGAATACTACGGCAGCAACGGGTAAAGGTTTTGCGATTGCTTCGGCAGCGTTAACTTCTTTGGCATTGTTTGCAGCTTATGTGACTTTTACAGGAATTGACGGAATTAATATTTTTAAGGCACCCGTTTTAGCCATGCTATTTGTAGGTGGAATGATTCCTGTTGTTTTTTCTGCCCTAGCAATGAATTCAGTAGGTAAAGCTGCGATGGATATGGTGTACGAAGTGCGTCGTCAGTTTAAGGAAATACCAGGAATTATGGAAGGGACCGGGAAGCCTGAATATGCGAAATGTGTAGATATTTCGACTAAAGCCGCTTTACGCGAAATGATGTTGCCAGGAGTTTTAACGATAGGTTTCCCTATTGCGATTGTCCTTTTAGGTAAATTGGTTTATGGAGACAATAATCAACTAATTGCTGAAATGTTAGGAGGTTATATGGCAGGAGTAACCGTTTCAGGTGTACTTTGGGCTGTGTTCCAAAATAACGCAGGTGGTGCTTGGGATAATGCCAAAAAATCTTTCGAAGCAGGAGTAATTATCAATGGGGAAATGACGTATAAAGGTTCTGATGCTCATAAAGCTGCGGTTACTGGAGATACAGTTGGAGATCCTTTTAAAGATACTTCTGGGCCTTCTATGAATATTTTAATTAAATTGACGTGTTTGATTGGGCTTGTAATGGCACCCATTTTAGGAAACGGAAGTCATACTATTTCAGATGTAGCTCCTTGCTGTATAATAACTGGTGAATGTACTTCAATGTCTAAAGAGGAATGTATTGCTAAAGGTTGTACGAATAAAGATTGTCAATATCATCAGGTTATGGCCTCTTGCTGTGCTGCTAACGGTAAGTGTACCTCAATGTCTAAAGAAGAATGTGAAGCTAATGGATGTACCAATAAAAAATGTGAACATCTAGTTGCTTCAGTGTCGGGTTGTGATATGTCAAAATGTGAAAAAATGACCAAAGAGGAATGTGCTAAAATGTGTGATGATAATGGCTGTTCAGATGAAGAAAAGCAGATTTGTTTGTCTCATTTTGATAAGGACGGAAAGTTTATGCATTCCGAAGGAAAATCATGTTGCACTAAAAAATAGTTTAAAAAAATTGTTATATTTGGAAATGCCTCGCGAATTGCGGGGCATTTTTTGATTTTCTAAGTTTGAAAGAGTGTATTAAAATGCTCCGTTGCCCCAATCGCCTCCTAGATCCCATTGTGATAGTTCTATTAGTGCGACAATTAGAATAACGGTTCCAACAGTTCCTACTATGATTGCAATATTCCCAAGTGTAGAAGCTGTTTTGTCAATCGGTCGAATATTTTTTATATCCGTTTCATTTAGTAATACCATTTCATATTTGTTACCCTTTTTTATTTCGCCATAATACATTCCGTCGATTAGCAAAATTCGATTAAACTTATATTTCACTTTATCAACTGTTGTAACTAATGTTTTCTGGTTTGCTATTTTTGCTTGCTCTAAACTAACAGGAGTTTTTTTATAAACTACACAACTTTGCACGATTAAAAGTAGCGCTAACATATAAAGAATAGACTTATACTTTAAGTTTGATTTTCCCATGATTTTTTAATTTGAATTAATAATCAATGACGTTATAAAAAATGTAGGTTTTATTAAAGTCTGGGATGTAAAATATGGAATCTATATATAAAGTTACCAAATAAAATTAAACGAAAGACTTAATTACTTCGCTTAATTTACTTGTATTTAACAAAAAAAAGAGGCAAATTAGTAATAACTTAATCTGCCTTTTTTGTAGTGTATTGGTTTTAAAACAATCCGTTTATTTCAGCGTCAATTTTATTGATTATGTTTCCTAAGTCTTCAGGATTGTCCACAAAATTAATGTTGTCCACATCAATAATCAATAATTTGCCTCTATCATAAGTATGAATCCAAGCTTCATATCGTTCATTCAAACGACTTAAATAGTCGATAGAAATTGAGGTTTCGTACTCACGACCTCTTTTGTGGATTTGTCCTACCAAATTTGGAATAGAACTTCTTAGGTATATTAATAAATCAGGAGCTTTAACCGTAGATTCCATTAATTCAAATAAAGAAGAATAATTGTCAAAGTCACGATGTGTCATTAAGCCCATTGCAAATAAATTGGGAGCAAATATATGAGCATCTTCATAAATGGTACGGTCTTGTATTACCTTTTTTCCGCTTTCGCGAATTTGATTTACTTGACGAAAACGACTATTCAAGAAATAAATTTGCAAATTAAAAGACCAGCGTTCCATTTGATGATAAAAATCATCTAGGTAAGGATTGTCAACTACATCTTCATAATGAGGTTCCCATTTGAAGTGTTTGGAGAGTAATTGTGCCAATGTTGTTTTTCCTGAACCTATATTTCCTGCTACTGCTATGTGCATTACGGTGTTGTGATTTTATAATTTGTAATTCCTTCTGATGTAAAAATAGATAAAATTTGGTCTTTGTAATAGCATTTTTGAAACGTTTTTTCTAAAATTTCGATTTCGTATTTTTTAGTTAGCTTACTATCAACTAGAAATAATTGCTTGTCTTTACTATAAAGATATTGAGTTTCATTGATGAATTCAATCCATTCAAAATCAGCTACTTTCCCCAAGTTTGAAATTTTTCCATAAATAGAGCACACGAACGCATTTTTTTTGTCGTCTATCCAATAGAAATGATTAAAATCCGATTGGTAATACACAATCGTTTCTGGAAATGAAGTAGAGATCGTTCTGTAAGTATTCTTTAAATAATCGTAAAAACCTATTTGTTGATTCAAACGGTTGTATATCCATAGTTGATTTTGTCCCGCAATTCCAGTGGCAGAAACAGTAATAGGAGTTGTGTTTTCTGAAAAATTAATTTTTTGGGTTTCGCTTAATTGATTGTCTAAAAGAATGACAGTATTGAAGTTTTCGTAAAAAAGAACAA
>JAHEBK010000294.1 GCA_024642295.1 Flavobacterium sp.
GAGCAACTAGTGTGATTGCTTCGCCTGTTCGCTATCGCTCGAGTCCTCCTTCGTCGGAATGACAAAACAGGATGTTTTTTCCTTAACTTAATGACATTGGGTACGAGCTAGAAGCTCGCACTAGCCTTTATAGAGTTTCTTCTCGGACCAGCCTGGGGGATCCAGATTTGAAATTATATCGTTTGATGTTTTTGTAAACAAAAAAAGTTGTAACCGTTTTAAGGATTACAACTTTTTTTTATTTGTATGCGCATCGTTGTAGGCAAAAGCTCTCTATCGATGCTAATTTTATTGTGATACTATTTTATAATGCAGCAATAGCAGAAAATATTAAATTAAATGATTCTTAAAATCTTCAACACTAGCACAATTTAATTGTTCCATTACTTGCTGTAATTCTGTTTTCAATAACGACATGGTGTGATCTCCTCCTTTTTTACCCAAAGCAGCAACCCCATACATAAATGAGCGTCCCATAAAAGTAAACTTAGCGCCACATGCCATAGCTCTTGCTACATCAGGTCCAGAGCGAACCCCACTATCCATCATGATTTCGATTTGATCTCCATATTTTGCAACCAATCTTTTTAAGGAATTGATAGAAGATTCTCCAGCGTCTAATTGACGTCCACCGTGGTTAGAGACAATAATTCCGTCAATACCCAAACGTATCGCTTCTTCGATATCCTCTTCAGATGCCACACCTTTCAATACTAATTTTCCTTTCCACATATCTCTAATAGGCTTGATTTTAGCCTCATTAAGACGTCCCGAAAAGGTATCGTTCATGAATTTACCTAATTGTTTTAAGTCTAAACCTTTAGGCATATATGGTAGTAAGTTTGCAAAACCAGGTTGCCCATGAATTAACGTTTGTAACGCCCATTCTGGTTTCCCCATTACTTGTAGAATGTTTGCAATAGACATTTTTGGAGGCATTGCCAATCCATTTCTCACATCTCTTGGTCTGAAACCAAAAGTAGGAACATCACATAAAATAACCAATACAGGACATTCTGCCGCTGCCGCTCTTTTTATAAGATCGTCTCTTAATTCGTCTTTGGCAGGGTGGTACAATTGAAACCAAGATTTTCCTTCCGTTATTTCACTAACACGCTCAATATTACTGGTTGTTACCGTACTTAATACAAAAGGTACATTGTGATCAAAAGCTGCTTTGGCTAATATTTCAGTTGCATTTGGCCACATTAACCCTTGCAATCCAACAGGTGCTACCCCAAAAGGAGCATCGTATTCAATTCCAAAAAGTTTGGTTTTCATACTAGAACCGTTGTGGTCTCTTAAGTAATTTGGTTTTAGTTGAATGTCTCTTAATTCAGAAGTGTTTCTATGTAAATTCACATCTTCATTACAACCTCCGTCAAGATATTCAAAGGCAAATTTTGGAATTTTCTTTTGCGCTTTGTTTCTTAAGTCATCTATCGAAGGGTATCTGGTATCAATTTTTATTGCCATAATATGGTTTTTGTATTAGTTAAAATAGTAATGCATTATGCGATTAATAAATCAGCATACAATATTACAAGGAATACAGAAGCAAAACTTCCTAATATTTGATTAAAGCTAATACTATTTTTGCCTTAAAGTGAGTTTGTACAGGTTTTTTGCAATTTATTACTATTTTTATTAAAAAAAATCTATTTTTTGTTTCCAATATTTCTCAATTATAAAGTATCTTTTTTATGTTCTTTTACATAAAGGGAAGGAGTAGAATTCATGATTAATTTGAACTGCCGATTAAAGTTGGATATATTATTAAAACCAGCTTCATAGCAAATAGTGGCAATAGTAGATTTGTCTTCCAATAATAATTTGCAGGCATACCCAATTCGGATTTCAGATAAATATCTGGAAAAAGTTTTGCGGTTCATTCGTTTAAAAAACCGACTGAAGGCTGAAGTATTCATGTGCGCAATCTGAGCTACTTCTTCGAGCGTTATGGGTTGATTGAAATTTTTAAAAATATAGGCATGTACTTTGTCTTGGGTTTCGTTTTTAGTAGGTTTAAAGGAATATACAAAACCTTCGCTGGCCAAACTTTTCGTTTCTTTATGTTTGGCAAGTTGGTTTAAGATGTTGATAAAAGACATTGTTTTTTCAAAACCATTTTGCTCTGACATGTTCTGAATGTCTTGAATCAGTTCCGTATTGATATTCAAGAATTTTAACCCTAATCGGGCTCTATTGAATAAATCCCAAATATGGTTCATTTCGGGAGTTTCAAAAAAGGTGTTTCCGAGGTAATCTTTTTTGAAATGAATGGCTATTGCTTTGGCGTTTTGATTTGAATTTTGTTGGAAATAATCTTCGTCGTTCACCCACATATGCGGTAAGTTTTCTCCAATTAAAATAATGTCACCCACTTCAAATTTTTCGATACTATCTCCCACAAAACAGCTTCCTTCACTTTTTAAAATCACGACTAGTTCCAATTCGGGATGGTAATGCCAAATTTTTAAAAAATAGGGATAGTCGTTTAATTTGGTGGTAAACGAACGGTTGTTTAGGTTGCTTCTATCTAATAGGTGCAGTTTCATGATTAGATGATATTATTTTGTATAAAGATACCTTAAATGAAACGATTGAGCAAAAATAGTATTGTTTTGTTGAAAAAGAATTTGTAGTACTAGCTAAAGAATTGGTATATAAATTCGAAAATATCCTGTTGTAAAAATTTAACATCCTATACTAATTTCACCCAATAAGTAACATTATGAATTGTTTAACACACTAAGCAGTACAAGGCATCACAGATTCAATGTTAAAAAAATCTAATTTTAACAAGTTATATTAAAACGTAAAAAAATGAAAAAGACATTTACTTACAAAAACTTCTGCTTGAGTACTTTTAAAGCATTTTTATTTTTGTTTATTTTCTCTATAACACCTACTAAAGCACAAGTAACTTTTGAGTCCGAAGTTAAAATAACGGACTTTGCCTTGCATTTTAATGGTTCTAAAGTAGAAAGTAATGCTGCTAATACGGGTGAAAATGCACCTTATGATTATTATTTTGGCGACCAAATATCAGCACATGGTGATTGTATTGCAAGTTATAAAGAATATGTATTTGTTTCTTGGTTTAAAGGCGGAAAAGCAAACCGACAAGTTATGTTATCTAGGTACAACACGCTTA
>JAHEBK010000295.1 GCA_024642295.1 Flavobacterium sp.
GTGTTGCAATGTTTCCAACGATTACATCTAAATTTGGAAATTTAGCCTTTACTGCTTTCAACACATCAACCACTCCTTTAGTATGTCCGTGAGCGGTATCAATAATAACAGCATCAACCCCTGCATTCACTAATGCCGAAGCTCTTTCTACAGCATCAGCAGTTACTCCTAAAGCCGCAGCTACACGCAAACGCCCGTAAATATCTTTGTTTGCAATTGGTTTTTGCGTTAATTTGGTAATATCTCTAAAAGTAATTAAACCTACTAGTTTATTATCATTGCTTACAACTGGTAATTTTTCGATTTTATGACCTTGCAAAACTACTTCAGCTTGTTCTAATGAAGTTCCTTCTGCTACTGTAATTAAGTTTTCACTTGTCATGACTTCAATAATCGGTCTTGCGTTGTTTTTCTCAAAACGCAAATCACGATTCGTAACAATTCCTTTTAAAGTTTGATTTTCATCAACAATTGGAATCCCACCAATACCGTATTCTTTCATAGCGGCTTTAGCATCTTTTACTGTTGACGTTAAAGGCAAAGTAACTGGATCGATAATCATTCCTGATTCTGCACGTTTTACTTTACGTACTTTGGCAGCCTGCTGCTCGATTGTCATGTTTTTATGTAGAACACCAATTCCACCTTCTTGCGCCATAGCAATCGCCATTGCACTTTCGGTAACGGTATCCATTGCAGCGGATACAATAGGAACGTTTAGTGTTATATTTCTTGAAAATTTTGATTGGATACTCACTTCGCGAGGAAGCACATTGGAGTAATTTGGAACTAATAATACATCATCGTAAGTTAAACCTTCGCCGATAATCTTTGTGCTGTGTGCTATCATGTTGCAATTTCTAGTTGAATTGCGTGCAAATATAGTGATTATATTTGAAATAAAAATTGATTTGCTAAACGTTTTATAAATTGCTAACATGCAGCTTTAAATTAAAAAATATCGAAACATATATTTTTCTGAATTAGAAATAAGGTCATTAATTATAGATAGACTACCTAGCAATTTTAAAAAACTGCATGACTAAACTAAAAAAAATGTTTTTGAAAATTAATCTATTTTTTATAACAAATCATGATTTTTGAAGCCTCCCTAGTCCAGATGGAAATAGAAAGCCCGGAGCAACTTGCACTAATTTTTATAGGTAAAAAAGAGCGACCGCAGGAAGCTCCTTTTATACCTTATAAAAATAGGGCAAGTTGTGAGGACTTGTAATGTACAGCTGGGAATTACTCCTGAAAATATTCGTCTTTGTCTTTAAAAATAAAATTGAGACCAAATTGAAATGAAAGACTGTTGGCTTTAGAAACATCACGATATTCCAATAAATTATCAGCCATAAAATAGATATTAAAAGCACCGATGCTACCCGCTAAACCGAATCCTAAATTAGTATAAGAAAAGGAATCTATGGTATAAGTTGCCTTCAGATTGAGATGGTTCCGAAACAAACTTCTTCTGTAATAAGCAGTTAAAGCTGTCAATGGTATTTTAGGTGTTGTCATCATAAACAATTGGGCTCCAATAGCATTTTGATATTGCTCCTCTCCACCACCCAAACAATTACAATCGGCTCCACCTCTACCATCATTAAAGGAATATTGATAAGAAGCATTCATTTTTACAGGTCTCCAAGTCCGATATTTTGTAAAAGTAGTATCTAGAGGTATTGATTCTTGAAAGGCTTTAAAAGTACTTCCTGAATTGTTTGGATTAACAAAATCAGGATTTATCCCTTGATAATTATAATACCCCTTAAGATTATAGGTTTTCACATCTTTACTGTGTGTTATAAAACCAACATCGAGTAAACTGGCGGTAAGTTGGATGTGTTTTTTAGGATAATACGTTAACCCCGCATCAAAACCAAGCCCTAAATCACTTCCTAATATTGCTTTTTTTATAGGATTATCATTTTTATCCCCATCAATATAACTTGAAACACCAGAGGTTTGCAATTGCAAATTAGAGTAAATTACTTGATCGTAAATATTGTTGATATCAGAAGGAGTGGTGTAAATATAGCCCGAATTTCGTGTTGAAGTTGCGTTAAAACTGCTTGTGTAGATTTTACCTCGAGCTCCTAAAATTAAATTCTCTCTTACTTTTTTATGATACCCCAAATGCAAAACAGAAACCACTTCAGCCTTAGCTGACAAGTCCCCTAAATTAAATGATTTTCCTATATAGTTTTGATTTCCATCAAGAGCTAGAATTAAAGGATCTTTAGGAACATAAGCCAACATATCAAATTCTTGATACATTCCAAACGAAACATAGCCCCGACTATCCCAATCCCCTACTCTAAAGCCTCCGTTAAAAATTTCTAATTGTTGATTAATGACTAATTTATCGTTGTTTGTAGTCGAAAAAACGACATTTCTTAACTTAGTATTAAAATCGACATTATTATCCGCAAATAAATCATAAGCGGAGAAACCCGTTGAACCAACATTAGCAGAAATCCCAGAAAGTAATGGGACTCCAAAGTAAAATTTATATTCGTAATCAGCTCCTGGATTTGTCATCATTGATTGTGGAACTGAAGTGAAATTGTATAGAATTTGTTTGTTTTGCGAACTTGCGTTTATAGAAACCAATACCAACAAAATTAATAAAGATACTTTTCTCATTGAATTTCCATATAAACAGTGGCACTTGATCTTAATTTCAAACTTCCTGGAGTATTTTCCGTTAACGCCGGCCCCGGAGCCATAACAACTCTAAAACCCATCCTATTCGTTTGTTTTAATAAATTCAATTTAGCACCAGTAAAAACATCTGTTTTTGTTACAACTTTTGGTGTTCCTGTAGAAGCTGGAACTACAAAATTAATTGAATATAATATTTGATTTTGTTCATTAATAAAAAACAAATCAATGCTATAGGCTCTGTTAATGGTATTGGTAATTTCAAATAAAAAGTCGGTTTGAATTAAATTTTCTTTGAAAAAAGATTCTTTAAAAGCATCAAAATTTTGCGCTGCAAAAGCGGCATTGGTTTCTACTCCATTATCAACAAACAGATGCGCTGGAACATCAAAATATGATAAATTAGCCACTAGTACAGGCGATAATTTTAAATCATTAACTTGGTCGAAATTCAAATCACTGGTACACGACAGTGTGAAAACCAAT
>JAHEBK010000296.1 GCA_024642295.1 Flavobacterium sp.
TTTTACCTTTGAAATTGTTCATTACTGAACGGAAAGTTGAAGAGTGTGACGCAACGAAAGCTGATAGTAGCAATTCAGATGGGCTTAAAAAAATATCTACAATCGGTTTGGGAAAGAATAATATCAGGACTCAAACTTCAAACAATTACATTATGTTGACACAACCCTTACAATCAAAATTTTCAATAAGAGATGGTCATGAAGTGATCATTGAATCAGGCCGTTTAGCCCGTCAGGCAGATGGTTCAGTTACCGTACGCCAGGGAAACTGTATAATTCTTGCAACAGTTGTTGCAAACAGAGAACCTAGAGAAGGACAAAGTTTTTTTCCGTTATCTGTAGACTATCAGGAAAAATTTGCTTCTGCCGGAAGAATTCCGGGTTCATTCTTTAAAAGAGAGGCACGTTTAAATGACTACGAAATTTTAACTTCCAGATTAATAGACAGGGCACTACGTCCTTTATTTCCTGAAGATTATTTATGTGATGTTCAGGTACTGGTTTCATTGATAAGCAGTGATCCGGAAATTATGCCTGATGCTTTGGCTTGTTTAGCCGCTTCTGCAGCTTTAGCGGTTTCAGATATTCCTATTCAGGAAATCATTTCTGAGGTGAGAGTAGCAAGAATAGAAGGAGAATTTATTATTAATCCAACTAGAAGTGAAATTGCAAAATCTGATATCAACTTCATTATTGCTGCTACCAATAAGAATATCATGATGGTAGAAGGTGAAGCACAGGAATGTTCTGAAGAAGATCTTGTAAAAGTGATTGAATTAGGACATGAAGCCATTAAAATACAAGTG
The DNA here is from genome assembly GCA_024642295.1 of Flavobacterium sp. Taxonomy (GTDB): domain Bacteria; phylum Bacteroidota; class Bacteroidia; order Flavobacteriales; family Flavobacteriaceae; genus Flavobacterium. The sequence goes on from JAHEBK010000296.1 coordinate 807, forward strand.
AAGGCTCAAGAAGAATTGAGGGCTTTGAAAGGAATTACTGAGAAAAGAGAATATGTAAAGCCTGAGCATAATGAAGAAGTAAGAGAAAAAGTAACTGCTTTTGCAAAGCAAAAGGTTTACGAAGTAGCAAAAGGAGCTTTACCAAAGCATGAACGTAGCGATAAATTTAAAGTGATTGGTGAAGAATTGATGGAGCACCTGAAAGCTGAATATAATGTAGCTGAAGGAGAGAGTTTGGCAGATGATATCAAAAAATGGGCGAAGATTTATTATGGTGATTTGCAATATTATGTAGTAAGAGATATGATCCTGAATGATAAAATTCGTTTGGATGGTCGTAAGTTAGAAGAGGTTCGTCCTTTAAATATGGAAGTGGATGTATTACCATCTCCGCATGGCGCTGCATTGTTCACAAGAGGTGAAACTCAATCGCTTACGACAGTTACTTTAGGAACTGCATTAGATTCTACTTTAATTGAAAGTGCAGCTGTTTCTGACTATTCTAAATTCTATTTACACTATAATTTTCCACCGTTCTCTACTGGCGAAGTGAAAATGATGAGAGGTGTTGGTCGTCGTGAGGTAGGACATGGTAATCTTGCCATGCGTTCTTTAAAGCAAATGATGCCAGGTGGAGATTTTCCATATACAGTTCGTGTAGTGAGTGATATTCTGGAATCTAATGGTTCTTCTTCAATGGCGACAGTTTGTGCTGGTTCTTTAGCATTGATGGATGCTGGTGTAGCCATCCCTAAACATGTATCTGGAGTTGCTATGGGGTTGATCAGTAAAGGTGATCAATTTGCAGTCCTTACAGATATCCTGGGAGATGAAGATCATTTAGGTGATATGGACTTTAAAGTAACCGGAACCAGAGATGGAATTTGTGGTGTACAAATGGACATAAAAGTAGATGGTTTAAGTATGGATGTAATGCGTAAAGCATTAGCTCAGGCTAAAGATGCCCGATTACATATCCTAGATGCTATGTATGCCACTATACCAGAAGCCAGGAATGATGTGAAGCCCCATGCTCCACGAATGGTGAAATTATTTATAGATAAAGAATTCATCGGCGCAGTAATCGGGCCAGGTGGAAAGGTGATACAGGAAATCCAAAGAGAAACTGGAACTACGATCAATCTGGAAGAAAAAAATAACTTGGGTGAAATTTCAATTTTCAGTACCAATAAGGAAGGTGTAGAAAAAGCAGTTTCATGGATCAAAGGAATAGTTGCGGTGCCTCAGGTAGGAGATGTTTATGAAGCAACTGTAAAATCAATTATGCCATTTGGTGCTTTTGTTGAATTTTTACCTGGTAAACAAGGATTGGTTCACATCAGTGAAATAAGCTGGAAACGTTTGGAAACATTGGACGGAATTGTAAGAGAGGGTGATATGATGAAAGTGAAGTTGATTGGAACTGATCCAAAGTCTGGTAAATTCAAACTATCAAGAAAGATCTTGATCCCTAAGCCTGATGCTCAGGGACAGCCTAAACAAGAAGAAAATAATTAAGTAAATAAAACCCTGAGTAATCAGGGTTTTTAGTTTAAAAAATGAATAACTACGTTCAGCTAATATTCCAGCAACTTTCAACTGAGCAATCTGAAATATTGATTGCTCAGTTGAATGAAATCGGCTTTCAAGGATTTGAAGAGCATGAATCAAGTCTAAAAGCTTTTATTAATGCATCAGACTTTGATGAAAGCTTGGTAAATGAAATTGCTGAACAAAATAATCTTTCTTTTACTCAAGATGCAATGGAAGAAACCAATTGGAATGCTGTTTGGGAAAGTAATTTTGAGCCAGTAATTGTATCAGAGTTTGTTGGAATACGAGCAGATTTTCATGAGCCAATATCAGACGTAGAACATGAAATTATAATAACCCCCAAAATGAGTTTTGGTACAGGTCATCATGCAACCACTTATATGATGATACAGCATATGCAGAAAATAGAATTTGCCAATAAAACTGTTTTTGATTTTGGTACAGGAACAGGTATTCTTACAATACTTGCAGAAAAATTAGGAGCATCGAAAATTTTTGCAGTTGATAATGACATATGGAGTATTGATAATACTGCAGAAAATCTGAAAAGAAATAGTTGTATCAAAGTTGATTTACAAAAAGCAGAAAATGCAGGATCAGGTAATAAGTTTGATATTATTTTGGCAAATATTAATAAAAATGTAATTCTGGATAATTTGTTAAATCTGCTTGAACAGTTAAAAAATAATGGCACACTTTTATTAAGTGGATTACTAATTGAAGATGAAGTTGATATTTTATCTGTCACAAAGCTTTACAAACTCAGGTTGATTGAAAAACTGGAAAAAAGT
>JAHEBK010000297.1 GCA_024642295.1 Flavobacterium sp.
GTTTTCTAATAGTTGCGATGGAATTCCTGCATGAACGTTAGCTGGTCTTAATTTCTCGAATGAATTATCATCTCTTTCAACAGGTTGTGGAAAGCGACCTAATAAAAAATTAATTTTATTCTCTGTCTCCGTAATTTGTTGTTGAATAGAAAATTGTAATCCCTTCGTATTCAAAACCTGTGCTTCAAAACGACGCACTGCTAATTCAGTTACACGAGCCGATTCTTTTTGCAATTTCACAATAGCCAAAGCATTCGATTGAATCTCAATATTTTGTTTTGCAATAGCCAATTGATTGTCTAAAGCCAGCAATTCATAATATGAATTCGCAATTTCAGCAATCAAATTGGTCACTACAAAATTCTTTCCTTCAACAGTAGCCAAATAATGACTTAATGCTGATTTTTTGGCATTGTGTAATTTGTTCCAAATATCAATTTCCCAACTAGCAGAAAGACCAAATTTATAATCCTGTAAAGGTTCTGGAGTTTCTTTTCCTGGCATAATTTCGGTTGTGGCTTCACTGGAACCTTTACTTGTATAACGACCCACTTTATCTACTCCAGCACCTGCATTCAAACCTACAAAGGGTAAATATTCTCCTTTACGAGCTTTAACTTCGTTTCTGGCAATTTCAATTTCTTGCAAAGTAATATTCAGTTCCTGATTGTTTTGCAATGCAGTATTAATTAAGTTTTCAAGATAAGAATCTGTAAAATACTTCTTCCATTGCAATTTTGCAGTGTTGGTTGAATCTTGTGACGCATTGGCGAAAGCCGTTGGAACTGTTTTATTCTCTTCTTTGGTAACAACCGAAGGAACTTTACAACTTGCTAAGCTTATTAATACGCAGGCAAAACCTGCGTATTTTATTTTTCTTATATTATTCATAATCTTATTGTTCTTCGTTTTCTTCGTTTTCATCAGTGGCTGGAAAATCATCTATATAATGAGTAAATCCTTCTGATAAGGTGCCTTCCTCTTCTCCTTTAATTAATTTTCTACCTTCAGCTATAGAGCCAAAAATGTAATACAAACCTGGAACGATAACTACTCCAAATACAGTTCCGAAAAGCATTCCTCCAAGTGCTGATCCACCAATAGTACGGTTTCCAATTGCTCCAGCTCCAGAAGCCATAACTAACGGAATCAATCCCGCAATAAAGGCAAATGAAGTCATCAAAATAGGTCTAAAACGAACTTTAGCTCCTTCAATTGCAGCCTCAAGAATTGTAGCCCCTTGTGAGTGCTTCAAAACCGCAAACTCAACAATCAGCACGGCATTTTTACCTAACATCCCGACCAGCATGATGAGTCCAATTTGGGCATAAACATCATTTTGAAGTCCCATAAGTTGAAGTATCACAAATGATCCCAAAAGCCCAACAGGAATTGATAATAATATCGATAGCGGAATAATAAAACTCTCGTATTGTGCAGCCAATACAAAATAGACAAACACTAATACAATCAAGAATATATACAGTGATTCGTTTCCTCTAGCTGCCTCGTCATATGAAAGTCCTTCCCAAGCAATGTCATAGCCTTTTGGCAATGTCTTAACTGCTACTTCTCGAATAGCTTTAATCGCATCTGCTGTGGTATAACCTTCTGCTGGAAGTCCCTGAATAGCAGCCGAATTGTACATGTTATAACGAGTAATCTCATTAGGTCCTTGCGACTTTTTCAGTTTCATAAAAGCTGAATAAGGAACCATCTCACCATGATCATTTTTCACAAAAAGGTTTAAGATATCCGATGGAAGTCTTCTAAATTTAGGATCCGATTGCACGTATACTTTGAAGAAACGGTCAAATTTAATAAATCCTTGTTCGTAGGTACTACCAATCATAATGTTAAGGTTTTCCATCGCTTTCCCGATAGAAACCCCTTTTTGCATCGCTAAATCATTGTTAAACTCTAATTCATACTGCGGATAATTAGCAGAAAAGAAGGTAAACAAACCAGACAATTCTTTACGTTTACCCAATTCAACCATGAATTGTTTGTTGATTTCATCAAATTCTTGATATTTGGTATCCGTATTTTTGTCCAATAAACGCATTGAGAAACCTCCTGAAGACCCAAATCCTGGAATAGCAGGTGGTTCAAAAAATTCAATTACGGCACCAAGTCCCCTAGATTTCTCCTCGAGTTCTTTCATTATTTCCTTAACCGAATGTTTACGATCTGACCATGATTTCAAGTTAATCAAACAAGTTCCTGCATTGGATCCTCTACCTTCAGTCATAATCTCATAACCTGCCAAAGATGAAACGGATTCAACTCCTTCAACATCTTCACAAATTTTTTGAAGATTTTTAGCAACTAGATTAGTTCTCTCCAAGGTAGCACCTGGAGGAGTTTGAATAATACCATAAATTGTACCTTGGTCTTCACTTGGAATAAATCCTGATGGTAAAATTTGATTTTCAAATACGATACCTAAACAAAATGCTATCAGTATACCAAATGTCAAAACTCGTCTGTTTACAATTAATTTCAACAGTCCAACATATTTGCCCGTCAATCTTTCAAACATGCTATTAAAAGCATCTAAAGATTTGGATAATATATTTGTTTTTTTGGTTTTTCCGTGATTATTCTTTAACAAAATAGCACAAAGAACTGGAGTAAGAGTAAGAGCAACAATACCAGATATAACAATAGAACTTGCCATTGTAATTGAAAATTGTCTGTAAAATACCCCTACTGGTCCAGACATAAATGCAATTGGAATAAATACAGCAGTCATCATCAACGTAATAGCTATAATAGCTCCACTAATCTCACCAAGTGCCTTTTGAGTGGCTTTATAAGGTGTGAGATTATATTCTTCCATATTGGTATGCACGGCCTCGACGACGACAATTGCGTTATCAACTACAATACCAATGGCTAATACCAAAGCGAAAAGAGTAATTAAATTTATCGATAGTCCAAAATACTGTATCACAAAAAAAGCTCCAATAAGTGATACAGGAACTGCTAATATAGGAATCAATGTAGAACGCCAATCTCCTAAGAAAATAAATACAACCAAAGCAACAAGAATAAAGGCATCCCTTAACGTATGAAGCACTTGATCGATAGAAGCGTCTAAGAATTGAGAAACGTCATAACTCACTTTATAATCC
>JAHEBK010000298.1 GCA_024642295.1 Flavobacterium sp.
GTCATAAACCGAAGTTTGGAATTTAGGTATTTCAGGGATGGTAAATTGAGCAAAAAGAAACCCACTATTTAAGAAAAGGAAAGCATAAAGTAATAAATTCCAACCTGCATCCTGCCTTTTGCCTTCTGTCTTTTGCCTTTTTTCCATTATCCTTTTGATATTTCGTTTGATAATTCGTTGGTGTCACCTTCCTGATACGGAAAATATTTTTGCAATTGATCGCCAGCTCTAGTGATGCCGTCAATCAATCCTTGTTTGAAGTTTCCTAATTTGAATTGTGCCGCCATAGCATCTTTGGTACAATCCCAAAAATCATTTGGAACGACATCGTTAATTCCTTTGTCTCCACAAATCACAAAATGATGGTCTTTAACAGCGAGATAAATTAAAACTCCATTTTTGAGTTCGGTTGCATCCATCCCCAAATCATGAAAAACTTCCAAAGCCCTATCGTAAGGAACCTTATCAGTAGTTTTCTCTATGTGAACTCTAATCTCGCCAGAAGTTTCCTTTTCGGCTAAACGAATGGCTTCTACAATAGCTTCTTCTTCCTCTTGGGTTAAAAAATCTTCTACTTTTGACATGGGAATTATTTAGGAATGAAGATTAACGATTTTTGATTTTAGAAGTAAAAATCTGCAATCAAAAATCGTTAATCGTTAATCTGAAATCTTTCTTAGAATTTTACTTCTACAGGTTTTTCTGCACCTTCAACAGCATTGAAATAGGCTTTTTCTTTGAATCCAAACATACCTGCAAACAAAGTGTTTGGGAACGTTTTGATGTGGGTGTTGTATGGTTTTACGGATTCGTTAAAACGTGTTCTAGCAGTCAAAATTTGGTTTTCAGTACTTGCCAATTCATCTTGTAGTTTTAAGAAGTTTTGGTTGGCTTTCAAATCAGGATATTGTTCTACCGTAACTAATAATCGAGACAGTGAACTGCTTACGCCACTTTGAGCTGAATTAAACGCTGCCAATTGCTCAGGAGTAATGTTGGATGGGTCAATTGTAGTTTGAGTCGCTTTGGCACGAGCTTCAATTACAGCGGTCAAAGTGCTTTTTTCAAAATCAGCAGCTCCTTTTACCGTGTTTACTAAATTTCCAATAAGGTCGTTACGTCTTTGGTAAGCCGTTTGAACATCTCCCCAAGATTGTTCTACATCTTGTCCTAAAGTTACAGCGGTGTTGTTAATTCCTTTAACCCAACTATAACCAGCAAAAATAATTACGGCAACAATAATCCAAGGTAAAAATTTTTTAAAATCCATGTTTGTATTTAATTTAAAGTTTATTTTTTGTTTACTATTTTTTTATTAAAAGTGTTCATTGCCATTGATGTTAGCGATTTTCGTTTTTAATTGAATTTTGAGATCGCCATTGAATTTTGATATTTCTAAAGCTCGTTCTTAATATTTGTCAACTGTACTTTTATCCCTTCCAGTTTTCGGATGATATCAAATTTGTCCAAAGTTTTCTTTTGTCCTTCTTTCAAATGCGTTTTAGCACCTTCAAGAGTAAAACCTCTTTCTTTGACCAAATGATAAATCAATTGTAAGTTTGTTACATCCTCAGGTGTAAACATTCGGTTGCCTTTGGCGTTTTTCTTTGGTTTCAAAATGTCAAACTCACTATCCCAAAAACGAATTAGGGAAGCATTGACATTAAATGCTTTGGCAATCTCACCAATGCTGTAATACCTTTTGTCTTTAGAAAGTTCTATGTGCATGTCTAAATTTTGTTTCAGGTTTTAAGTTTCAGGGTTTTTTCTGCAAGATATAAAATCTGTATTTTAATTTCAATTCCTTAATCCAACGATTGATTTTCTTGATTAGCTAATTGTGAAATCGCCACATATTCCACCGCTGAGATATTTCCGTAATAGAAATTCAACGGATTCACGACCTTACCATCTTTATGCACTTCATAATGTAAATGAGGTCCTTCAGAACGACCAGTGCTTCCTATAAAACCAATCACATCTCCTCGTTTTATTTTTTGTCCTGCTCTGCAATTGTATTTGCTCAAATGAGCATAGAGTGTCTCATATCCATAACCGTGCCTAATCACGACATGGTTACCATAACCTGAAGCTTTGGCATCTGCTTGTGCAACGGTTCCATCTCCTGTGGCATAAATTGGAGTGCCTGTTTTAGCAGTAAAGTCCATGCCTTCATGCATTTTACGGGCTTTGGTAAAGGGATCAGTTCTATATCCAAAACCAGAAGCCATGCGTTTTAAATTTTCATTTCGTACTGGCTGAATGGCAGGAATAGCTGCCAATAATTTATTTTTCTCCTTCGCTAGTTTCAAAATAGCATCTAAAGATTTCGATTGAATCGCCAGTTCTTTTGCTAAAACATCGACTTTTTTGGTCGTGCTTAAAACCAGTTTTGTATTGTCATAGCCTTGTAATTTGTCATAACGGCTAGGGTCTTTAAAGCCTGACTTGCGTTCTTCAGTTGGAATGGGTGAAATATTGAAATAGGTTCGGTATAAATTGTTGTCGCGGTCTTCAATAGCGGCAGTAACTTCGTTTAATTCGTCGATTCTCTTGTCTAAAACCTCATAATTTAGTTTTAAATTCTCAATTTGACGCATCAACAAACGGTCTTTTGGAGTATCAAAATAAGGTGTATTCAATAATATCACAAAACATAAAAATCCAAACAAGGCCGAAGCTACCAAAAACAACAATCCATAAGCCAATTTGTGTCTTTTTTTTGTTTTTATTTTCCGATATGCCAGATTTTCAGAATCGTAATAATATTTTACTTTCGCCATATTTTAAAATACCCTATTTTTGCACGTCCAAAAAGGTTAGTTGAACAAATTTAATAAATGTTTCATTCGTTACACTGCTTTTTTTGGAATAAAAAATAATTAGATAATTTGAAAACTAGTTAATTTGAAAATTCATTAGCAAATGAATTTACTCAATTTTCATTTTCAAATTTTCAAATTTTCAAATTTTCAAATTGATAATTAAGAAAATGAAATCACAAGACATTCGCAAAGCGTATTTACAATTCTTTGAAAGCAAAGGACACTTAATCGTTCCTTCGGCACCTATAGTATTAAAAGACGATCCTACCTTGATGTTCAACAACTCAGGAATGGCTCAGTT
>JAHEBK010000299.1 GCA_024642295.1 Flavobacterium sp.
TCAGGAGTCATGTTTATTTCTTGTTTATAATGTGTTCTTTCCATTTTTTTCTAAATCTGAAATCTAAAATCGTTACTCAACACCCGAGCCTAAAAGGCGAACTGGCGAAGCAATCTGAAATCTTTATGCGTCTAATTCTCCAGCAATTACATTTAAACTTGATAAAATTACAATTGCATCTGATAGTAATGCTCCTTTAATCATGTCAGGATAAGCTTGGTAATAAATAAAACAAGGTCTTCTGAAATGTAATCGATAAGGGGTACGACTACCATCAGTAATCAAATAGAAACCTACCTCTCCGTTTCCACCTTCAACAGGATGGTAGATTTCAGCCACAGGAACTGGAACTTCACCCATCACGATTTTAAAGTGATAAATTAAAGATTCCATATTGTGGTAAACATCTTCTTTTGGAGGAAGGTAATAATCAGGAACTTCAGCATGGTATTCGTTTCCTTCTGGCATTTTAGCCAAAGCCTGACGAATGATGCTTAAACTCTCCCAAACCTCAGCATTACGAACACAAAAACGGTCGTAAGTGTCACCTGATTTTCCAACAGGAATTTCGAATTCGAAATCTTCGTATGAGCTATAAGGTTGGGCTACACGTACATCATAATCAACACCTGCGGCACGTAAGTTAGGTCCTGTAAAACCGTAAGCCATAGCTTTTTCAGCGGTTATAGGCCCAACGTTAACCGTTCTATCAATAAAAATTCTATTTCTTTCAAACAAGTTTTCGAATTCTTTCCAAGCTGGAGGAAATTCTTCAAGGAACGTATTTAGCAATTCAAATGCTTTTGGTGTCCAGTCTCTTTCGAAACCACCAATACGTCCCATATTTGTTGTCAAACGAGCCCCACATATTTCTTCGTAAATTTCGTAAACTTTTTCTCTAAATTGAAATACGTACAAAAATCCAGTATAAGCACCAGTGTCTACTCCAAGAATCGAGTTGCAAATTATATGGTCTGTAATACGCGCCAATTCCATTACAATTACCCTTAAATATTGGGCTCTTTTAGGAACTTCAATATTTAGTAACTTCTCTAAAGTCATCCACCATCCCATATTGTTGATAGGAGAAGAGCAATAGTTCATACGGTCTGTAAGAGGAGTAATTTGGTAAAAAGGTCGGTTTTCAGCGATTTTTTCAAAAGCACGGTGAATGTATCCAATCGTTGGTTCTGCTTCCAAGATGCGCTCTCCATCCATCAATAAGATATTTTGAAAGATACCGTGAGTAGCCGGGTGAGTAGGTCCTAAATTCAGAATCGAAAGCTCACTTCCGTCTTCATTTAGTTTCTCTTTCATTATTTTAGCATAGCGATGCTCTGGTGGTAATAATAGTTCTGACATTTATAGCATGTGAAAAATTATATATTCTGTCTTTTTAGCAATTGCTAGTTGTTCTTCCAAAGAATCGATCGTCTTTATCCGTTCGTCCTCCATCTTCCAATGGAAATTCTTTACGCATAGGAAAAGAAGTCATTTCATCCATATTTAAAATACGTTTCAATTGTGGGTGACCTATGAAGTTCACACCATAAAAGTCATACGTCTCTCTTTCCATCCAATTAGAGGTAGGAAAAATAGTTGTAATGGATTTTATTTCTGGATTTGAACCACTGATATAAGCTTTGATTCGGATTCTGGTATTTTCGTACCAATTATGCAAATGATACACAATTGCAATTTGTCTATCCACTTCGTTATCTGGGTAATGCACTCCGCATAAGTCGGTTAAAAAGTGGAAACGTAATTCAGTGTCATTTTTTAAAAAAAGGATAATGGCTGATATTTTATCGGCTGGAACTTCAACAGATAAAATATCTCTTTCTTGTTTGAAAACGAAAGGGATATCGCTGAAAGTAGCAGTTAATTTGTCTTGAATTTGTGCTGTTTCTAATGCCATTGTGATTATTTGATATTATAGGAAGCTAGTAATTCTTGGTATTCTGGCGAACTTCTTCTTCTCACAGATTCAGACTTAACTAATTCTTGTAATTTCATTACACCATCTACAATTTGTTCGGGTCTTGGAGGACATCCAGGCACATAAACATCTACGGGAATTACCTTATCAATTCCTTGCAAAACAGAATAAGTGTCAAAAATACCACCTGATGATGCGCAAGCACCAACAGCAATTACCCAACGAGGTTCTGCCATTTGTTCATAGACTTGACGTAAAATAGGACCCATTTTTTTAGAAATTGTTCCCATTACCATTAACATATCGGCTTGACGAGGAGAAAAACTCACACGCTCAGAACCAAATCGTGCCAAATCATAATGAGAGGCCATGGTTGCCATAAATTCAATTCCACAACAAGAAGTTGCAAAAGGCAAAGGCCATAGAGAGTTAGCTCTTGCTAATCCAACTACATCATTTAGTTTTGTTGCAAAAAAACCTTCTCCGACAACGCCTTCTGGAGGCGCAACCATATTAGTCTTAGATTCAGTCATCTTTTATTTCAGATTTAGAATTTTAGATTTAGAATTAGCTAAACTAAAACCCTTATTTTAAATCATTTTATATTTTGAGAAATTAAAAACTTCAATTCTCAAATCTTATTTATTCCCACTCCAAAGCTTTCTTTTTGATAATATAAAAGAAACCTACCAAAAGTAAAAGCATGAAAACAATCATTTTTAAGAGTCCTTCTATTCCTAATTCCTTGAAATTGATTGCCCAAGGATAAAGAAAAATTACTTCAACATCAAATAAAACAAACAAAATTGCGACTAAGAAGTATTTTACTGAAAAAGGAATACGAGCGTTTCCAACAGATTCAATACCACACTCAAAGTTACGGTCTTTAGTTTCAGACCTTCTTTTAGGACCTAATTTCCCTGATACAACAATAGTTCCTGCAACAAATCCAACAGCTAGAAGACACTGCATAAAGATTGGAATGTAATTTAATTGGTCGGTAAGCATATATTTGTTATATTATGATTTTATTTAGGCACAAAGATAGGATTCGGTTAGCGAAAACACAACATAAGATATAGAATAAGTTATAAATTTTTACTAAAATTTGTATTATTTATAATTTTTCTACGTAAAGATTCTTAGTGTTTATTTTTCATTGAAATATAGTTTAAAAAA
>JAHEBK010000300.1 GCA_024642295.1 Flavobacterium sp.
AGGATTCAAGGAAGCTATTTCTTGAGCTGAAGTGGTATCCCAAACCGAAGTAGAATAGACAATTCCAATGGATTCGCAATAGTTTTTAAGCTCCGCATGTTGCTTTACATCAAACTCTAAAAATTCTCTATGTGCCCCGTAAGTCTTGCCATAAGAGTTACTTTCATTAGGATGTGGCGCATTGTATTGTGCTTCGGTCAATAATTCTTTATTGTTTCTTTTTTGAAACTTAACTGCGTCTACATTACAAAATATTTTGGCTATTTTGATTAGTTCCTTTGCAATTGCTATATCTCCTTTGTGATTGCAACCAATTTCTGCAATGACGTATGGCTTTTTATAGTTGTTCATTTTCTTAATTATATGAAACTGTTTTACTTTTTTTTATACAACCCTAACCCCTATAACTCTGGTTTATATTTGCTTTTGGAATCGTTGAATCTTAGATAAAGAGGGGATACAATGTTACATATTATAAATTTATTACTTAAAATAATATAAATTTTTAATCAAAACTTCATCATACTTAAACTATACCTCATTTTTAATTCAGGGCTCAACTCCCCTCTTGAGAGGGGCTGGGGGTGTGTTTCTCATATTCCTCAATATAAAACTCAATCGCCCGAATCACATTTTCCATATCCCTTAACACTTGAAAATCAGAAAATCGTAATACTTCGATTCCAAGTTCATTCATTCTTTTCTCCTTAATAGAATCTTTCTCTTGGACTTCTAGAAACTCATGTGAATATCCATCCACTTCAATTCCTAACATCAACTCATGACAAAAAAAATCTAAAATATAATTATCAATTGGTTTTTGCCTGTGAAAATCATAACCATACATCTGTTTCCCTTTTAACTTCATCCAAAGTATTATTTCAGATTTAGTTGAATTAGTTCGAAGCGCCCTAGCGAGTACTTTTAGATTTGGGTTATATGGGATTATTTTTCTTTTCATTAAATAATTTAACACACCCCTAACCCCTATAACTCTAGTTTATATTTGTTTTTGGAATCGTTGAATCTTCGATTTCAAGAGGGGAATACGATTGTGCTAAGTGTCCTATTTTGTTTTAATGATGATTTTAGAATTTATTACTAACTCTATAATCATATAAAAAAATTAATTTTTTCTTAACTTCAAACAACTTAAATATTATAATTGAGTAAGTTTCAACTCCCCACTTAAGAGGGGTTGGAGGTGTGTTTTTGACATCTTTATAACTAGAACAATCCACTAGCCCTAACTCCCCTCTTGGAATCGTTGAACCTCAACTATCAGACTGTACCTAAGATTCAGGGCAACATGACAAAACCTATTCATACCTCCTATTATACTTCATAATAATTCCACAAGCTTCTCTAATGGCACCTGCTGCAGATGCTTGAGTTAACAAATAATCGGCATGTTTTTTTACAATCTCCGTTCCATTAGCAGGACAAAATGACCAACCCACACTGCAAATATTAGCCAAATCATTCACATCATCCCCTACATAAGCTACTTGGGCAAAACTAGCATTTCTGTCCTTAAGAAATTGCGTTAACAAAGCATATTTATCTTTCACCCCTAAAAAAACAGATTCAATTTGAAGTTTTTTCATTCGTTGCCCGACTAAAACGGAATTCTCCGAAGTCATCACCACAACTTCAACACCATTTTGTCTTAGAATTTCTAACCCCATTCCGTCTCGCATGTCAAAGCGTTTCATCAGTTCTCCTTCTGCTCCAAAATATACGGAGCCATCCGTAAACACGCCATCTACATCCAAGACCAAATATTTGATTCTATCGTGGGATTTTGCTTTTTGTAACCGACTTGCGAGCAATTGCTCTACAATATCCCAATCCGTTAAGCTGTCAATTTCAGTATAACTCGCTTCATCCATTTCGACCAAACCAATTTTCCCGCTTAGTCTATTTTTGGAATTCAAAAAGGCTTTTTTGGTACTCGCGTAAACCGCCCCATTTTCCACTAATAAACCCTCAAAATCTTGTCTTCTAGGTCTGTTGAAAAGATCATAATTTTGGGGAGTCCCATCAGGATTCCAAGTAAAACGATGCGTTTTGACTACCGTAAGTGCCGCATCGTAATTTTCTTTTTTTATTTTTTCTAAAACGGCATTGATATCTTGAGCTGTTGTTAATGGTGAAGTCGCTTGTAGCAGGCATAAGACTTCAAAATCAACTTCTATTTGGTTCACAAAAGCCAACATGGCTTCTTCTGTGCTTGAAGTATCCTGTGTCGTACTTTCGTCACGAGCTAAAGCCTTTACTTTGGAAGTCCAACTGTATTCTTTTTCGACATAAGCGATAATTTCCTCATCATCGGTGTACACATAAATAGCATCCAAATTAGAGGATAAGGCAGCACCCAAAGACCAATTAAACAAAGGCCTTCCTAGCATTTTCTTTTTATTTTTCCCTGGTATTCCTTTAGAACCTTTTCGAAGCGGTAAAATGGCTATTTTCATTTTTTTTACAATTTAAATAACATTACTTTTCTATCTAATGCCAACTAATTTAATTTTCACAACCATACATCGTATCATTTTTAACTTATTTAAGATAAAAACGAGTAATTTTGAATCAAAGAAACAACTTTATAATTATTTACCAATAAAACAAAATGTTTTAAAAACAAAAAAACTAATGTTATTAGAATATAGACAAAACTATAAGTTAAGAAATGAATCATTCAAGACTAAAGAATTAATTTATCCATTAGGTAATAGAGGTTTTTTTTCAGAAGTAAATAATTTAGCGCTTGCTGTTTTATATTGTCTTGAAAATGAAATCCAATTACAATTATATTCTAAAAAATGGGTCAGTGGAAATTGGCACGATTACTTCAATCCTTTAATTAAAGAACACTATGGTTTAATTCCTGTTCCACTTGATTTATATGTGGAAACCCGAAAAGACAAATACTTCAAAATCTACCATCAATCAATAAAAAACAGACTCTTACTTCAAGGCAACATTTGGAATAAAATGAGAAATGATGCGTTTACGAATCAATATTTTCACTATCCTGATTTAGGAATTAACGGAAATATTTTTGAAGCAAAAAAACAAATCCTAAATTTAATTTTAGATTTCAACCCTGAAACCT
>JAHEBK010000020.1 GCA_024642295.1 Flavobacterium sp.
GCCTCAGTTTTGAGACGGCTTCTTTTTTGTTTTTATTGAGCATTAGCTATTTGAGGTAAACCTATTTGACCTTTTATTAAGTCTTCAAAGGTTTCATGTGCACGAATAAGATGTCCTTGACCGTTCATCCATAAAACTTCGGCTGGTTTATATCTTGAGTTGTAATTAGATGCCATTGAGAAGCAATATGCTCCTGCATTTCTAAAACTTAAAATATCGCCTTCATTTATTTCTGAAATCCTACGGTTGTTAGCAAATGTATCTGTTTCACAAATATATCCTACCACAGAATAGAAGCGTTCTTTTCCTTTTGGATTAGAAATGTTTTCAATATGGTGTGACGAACCATAAAACATTGGACGGATTAAATGGTTAAAACCACTGTCAATACCTGCAAAAACAGTTGATGTTGTTTGTTTAACAACATTAACTTTAGCTAGAAAATAACCAGCTTCACTCACCAAGAATTTTCCTGGTTCAAAGATTAAGGTTAAGTTTTTACCGTATTCTGTACAAAACTCATTGAATCGTTTGGATAATTTTTTTCCTAATTCTTCTATATCCGTTTCTATATCGTCTTTTTTGTAAGGAACTTTAAACCCGCTTCCAAAATCTAAAAATTCTAAGTCTTTAAAGTGTCTTGCAGCGTCAAATAAGATTTCGGCAGCATATAAGAATACTTCAATGTCTAAAATATCAGATCCAGTGTGCATGTGTATTCCTACGATGTTCATTTTTGTATTTTCAACAATACGAACAAGATGTGGCAATTGGTGTACTGAGATACCAAATTTACTATCAATATGTCCTACAGAAATGTTAGCATTTCCACCCGCCATTACGTGAGGATTGATACGAATACAAACAGGAACATTTGGATGTTTGGCTCCAAATTGTTCTAGTATTGAAAGGTTGTCAATATTGATTTGAACACCTAGTGCATTTACTTCTTCGATTTCTTCTAGAGATACTCCATTTGGTGTGTAAAATATACGCTCTGGAGAATATCCTGCATGAAGTCCTAATTGTACTTCTTGTATAGAAACGGTATCCAATCCTGAACCCATTCCTTCTAGTAATTGAAGAATCGCAACGTTAGATAATGCTTTCATTGCGTAATTGATGCGCAGTTTTTCTACTTTAGAGAAAGCTTTAGTTAATCTATTGTATTGTGATTTTATTTTTTCGGCATCATACACATATAGCGGACTGCCAAATTGTTCTGAAAGTTGAAGTAAGTCTTTTGGTTGCATTTAAATTTTTTTAAGCAAATTTATTATTCTTTATTGGTTTTACAATGAAAATCAGCAATTCTAACAAAATATAACAAAATGTTTGTTTTGTAATAACTGTAGCATGAAATGGGTGAGGGATAGTAGTGGAAAGCCCACAGTTGCTGAAGCGATAGCGGAAGTAACGAGGACTTGTAACGAATAGCCCGACCCAGTTGTAACGATAGTGGAAACTGGGGCACCTCCTAATAATTAAAATTATGATTTGAGATTGTTGATAAATGATTTTTGATTGAATATTTGGGGATACTTAGACAAATCTCTTTTTAAATTATTAACCAAAAAAAATCAAAAACCACAATTCGTTATTCCTTAATCAGAAATCAAAAAGGGCTGTCTAAATGAATAGACAGCCCTTTGTAACTATTATTTTATTGGATTATACTCCTGGTAAATCACCACCTTCTTTAGTAGGAAGATTTGTTGTTCCCATTAAGTATAAATCTACTGCTCTTGCAGCTTCACGACCTTCAGAAATTGCCCAAACAATTAATGATTGTCCTCTGCGCATATCTCCAGCAGCAAAAATGTTAGGTACATTCGTTTGGTACTTACCATATTCTGCTTTATAGTTTGAACGAGCGTCTTTTTCGATTCCTAATTGATCAGCTAAAGTACTTTCTGGACCTGTAAATCCTAAAGCTAATAATGCTAAATCACAAGGCCAAGTTTTCTCAGACCCTGCAACTTCAATTAATTCTGGACGTTGTCCTGGAACGATTTTCCACTCTACATTTACCGTTTTAAGAGCAGTTAATTTACCATTGGCATCTTTTATGAACTCTTTGGTGTTAATCAACCAGTTTCTTTGAGCACCTTCTTTGTGAGAAGAAGATGTTTTTAATTGTAGTGGCCAATATGGCCAAGGAGTTGTTTCGCTTCTTCCTACTGGAGGTTTTGGCATAATCTCGAAGTTAGTTACTGATTTTGCTCCGTGACGGTTTGATGTACCAACACAGTCAGAACCTGTATCTCCACCACCAATTACGATAACATCTTTACCAGTTGCTAAAACTTGATTTTCGATTTTTTCTCCAAAAACAACTTTTGTTTGTTGTGTTAAGAAGTCCATTGCTTGAACTACTCCGTCTGCATCAGCACCTGGAGTTGGTAAACCTCTTCTTTCAGTAGCACCACCACAAAGTACGATTGAATCGAACGCTTTTAAGTCATTGATGTCGTAGTTTACACCAACGTTAGTGTTTACTTTGAAGATGATTCCTTCAGCTTCAAGGATTGCTACACGTCTATCGATAATTCCTTTTTCCATTTTGAAATTAGGAATTCCGTAACGTAGTAAACCTCCAATAGCGTTGTCTCTTTCAAAAACAGTTACGGTATGTCCAGCTCTGTTTAATTGTTGAGCAGCTGCTAAACCAGCAGGTCCTGAACCAACAACAGCTACCGTTTTACCTGTTCTTGTTTTTGGTGGTTGTGGTTTGATCCATCCTTCTGCAAAGGCGCGTTCCACGATATTTTTTTCTATATTTTCTATAGAAATAGGCTCTGCAATAATTCCTAATACACATGCTTTTTCGCATGGTGCAGGACATAATCGTCCTGTGAACTCAGGAAAGTTATTTGTTGAATGTAGTATCCAAGAGGCTTTTTGCCATTCACCTTGGTGAACCATGTGGTTAAAATCAGGGATTAAATTCCCTAATGGACATCCACTGTGGCAAAATGGAATACCACAATCCATACAACGTGATCCTTGTTCTGTAATTTCAGCTTCACTCAAAGGAACTGTAAATTCTTTATAATGCCCTACACGCTCTTTAACTGCAGTGTATGATTCATCTTTTCTTTCGAATTCTTTAAAACCTGTTACTTTTCCCATTGTATTATGCTGTTAATTCTTCTACCATTTGTACTTCTGTCTCCAAACGCTTCAATGCTTTTTTGTACTCAGTTGGCATTACTTTTACAAAATTGTTTAAGCTAGCGTCCCAATCATTCAATAAATCAGTACCTCTACTACTGTTTGTGTAGCGTACATGTTTTTGAATCAATTGTTTCAATTCGTCTGCTTCATTACCTTCTACAGTCTCGAATTCGATTGTTTCTGTGTTGCATAAACCATTTACGAATTTATGCTCTGGGTCGTAGATATATGCGATACCACCGCTCATACCTGCCGCAAAGTTACGTCCAGTACCTCCTAAAACGACTACTTTACCTCCAGTCATGTATTCACAACCGTGATCTCCCACACCTTCAACAACTGCTGTAGCCCCTGAGTTACGAACTGCAAAACGCTCTCCTGCTATACCATTGATATATGCTTCTCCTTCGATTGCACCAAACAGACAAACATTTCCAACAATGATATTGTTCTCAGCTATAAAAGTGGCATTAGCTGGTTTTTTTACGATTAATTTGGCTCCAGATAATCCTTTACCTAAATAATCATTGGTATTACCTTCTACAGTAAATGTTAAACCGTGTGCACTAAAGGCTCCTAAACTTTGTCCAGCAGAACCTGTAAAGTTAATGTTTAAGGTGTCTTCTGGTAAACCTAAGTGACCGTATATTTTTGAAATTTCGTTACTAACAATAGCACCAACTGAACGGTTGATATTGCTAATAGGGTATTCCAAAGTCATTTGTTCTTTTCTGTATAAAGCACGGTGAGAATCTTTTAGGATTTGGAAATCCAATACGTTATCTAATCCGTGGTCTTGTTTCTCTGTGTTTCTTACGGTTAAATACTTGTAAGTATCAGGTCTGTGTAAAATTGAAGATAAATCTAAACCTCTTGCTTTATAATGTGTAATGGCTTTGTTTGAATTGATTTTGTGTGTTTGACCAATCATTTCTTCCATCGTTCTGAATCCAAGTTGCGCCATGATACCTCTTAACTCTTCTGCTACATAGTAGAAGAAGTTAATTACGTGCTCAGGAGTTCCTTTGAAATTCTTGCGTAATTCTTTATCTTGTGTTGCAATACCTACTGGACAAGTATTCAAGTGACACTTACGCATCATAATACATCCAGAAGCTACAAGTGGAGCAGTTGCAAAACCAAATTCTTCAGCACCTAATAAAGCTGCGATAGCTACGTCACGACCCGTTTTTAATTGTCCGTCACATTCTACAACAATACGGCTTCTTAAGTTGTTTAATACTAAAGTTTGTTGTGCTTCAGCCAATCCAAGTTCCCAAGGAAGACCTGCGTGTTTTAATGAAGTTAAAGGAGAAGCTCCAGTACCACCATCGTAACCTGCAATTAATACTACGTCTGCTTTTGCTTTAGCAACACCAGCAGCAATCGTTCCAACACCTACTTCAGATACTAATTTCACGTTGATACGTGCTTCTCTGTTCGCGTTTTTCAAGTCAAAGATTAATTGCGCTAAATCCTCGATTGAATAAATATCGTGGTGTGGTGGTGGCGAAATCAAACCTACGAAAGGGGTTGAGTTACGAGCCGATGCAATCCAAGGTAATACTTTTTCCCCTGGTAATTGTCCACCTTCTCCAGGCTTAGCACCTTGAGCCATTTTTATTTGAATTTCTTTTGCACTAGATAAGTAGTGAGAAGTAACTCCAAAACGTCCAGAAGCTACTTGCTTAATCGCTGAGTTGCGACTGTCACCATTTACATCAGGTTGGAAACGTTTTCTATCTTCTCCCCCTTCTCCTGAATTGGATTTACCTCCAATACGGTTCATAGCTATGGCTAGGTTTTCGTGTGCTTCTCTAGAAATAGACCCGTAAGACATCGCACCTGTTTTGAAACGTTTTACGATATCAGTCCATGGTTCTACTTCGTCTAATGGAATAGGATCTAAGTTGTCAAATTCGAATAAACCACGGATGGTCATTAAATTTTTAGCCTGATCATTTACCGTTTTTGCATAAACATCATAGCTATCTTGATCACTTAAACGTACTGCTTGCTGTAATTTAGCAATAGT
This sequence comes from Flavobacterium sp., assembly GCA_024642295.1. Classification (GTDB taxonomy): domain Bacteria; phylum Bacteroidota; class Bacteroidia; order Flavobacteriales; family Flavobacteriaceae; genus Flavobacterium. The sequence goes on from JAHEBK010000020.1 coordinate 5,213, forward strand.
AGTTGGGTTGAACATATGTCTTTCCCCGTTACGTCTCCATCTGTACTCTCCACCAATGTTTAATCCTAATCTATTAGGGACTAATACGTCAGGGTAAGCATATTGGTATCTTTCACTAATTTCTTTTTCAATTTCATACAATCCAATACCTTCAATTCTTGAAGCAGTGTAAGGGAAGTATTTTTCAACAAACTTAGAGTTGAAACCCACTATTTCAAAAATTTGAGAACCTCTGTACGAGTGTAAAGTCGAGATTCCAATTTTGTTCATGATTTTTAGAATTCCAGAGCCAATCGCTTTATTGAAGTTATCAACTGCTTTTTGTTCACTAATACCAGTAATGAATCCTTCTGTTACTTGCAAACGAATGATTTCGTTAACCATATAAGGGTTAATTGCACTTGCACCATAGCCAAATAAAGTGGCAAAATGATGTGGTTCACGTGGCTCAGCTGATTCAATAATGATATCAAAATAAGAACGCTTACGCAAACGGTTCATTTGGTGGTGAACATAAGAACAAGCTAATAAAGCTGGAATTGGAGCGAATTCTTTATTAACACCTCTATCTGATAAGATAATAATGTTTGTTCCTCTTTCAACCGCTTTAGTAATTTTGATAATAATGTCCTCTAAAGCATTTTCAAGACCGTTTAATCCTTTTGATTTTGGGTACAAAATCTCAACAGTTTCAGCTTTGAAATTATCGATAGAGATATTTCTAATTTTCTCTAAATCATCATTAGAGATAACAGGATTTTGAATTCTTAATTTTCTACATTGTTTGCTAGAAATATCAAATATATTTCTGTCTTGACCTAATGCTAAACTAATATCAGTTACAATTTCTTCACGAATACCATCCAATGGAGGGTTGGTAACTTGAGCGAATAATTGTTTGAAATAGTTAGGAATTAATTGTGGTCTATCTGATAATACCGCTAGAGGAGTATCGATACCCATTGAACCCAAAGCTTCTTTTCCAGCTTGAGCCATTGGGGTAATCATATCTTGAATATCTTCTAATGTATAGTTGAATAAACGCTCTCTAGTTTTTAAATCGATAGTTTCAATAGGACAAGCTTTAGATGTAGTAGGTACATCTTTCAAGTTCAAACGGTATTGTTTTAACCATTCTTGATAAGGTCTTTCAGAAACAATTTTGCTTTTAATTTCCTCATCATTAATGATACGTCCTTTATTCATATCAACCAAGAACATTTTCCCTGGTTCTAGTCTACCATGGCTTTCTACATCTTCTGGAGCTACTTCTACAACACCAATTTCTGATGCCATAATTAATTTTCCACTTTTTGTAACTGTATAACGAGAAGGTCTTAAACCATTACGATCTAATAAAGCTCCCACATAATCACCATCAGAGAAAGGCACAGAAGCAGGTCCGTCCCAAGGTTCCATGATACAAGCGTTGTATTCATAGAATGCTTTTCTTTCTTCAGACATGGTTTTGTGTTTTTCCCATGCTTCTGGAATCATCATCATCATTACTTCAGGTAATGACCTTCCAGTATGTGTTAATAATTCAACTACCATATCCATAGAAGCAGAATCTGATTTTCCAGGTAAAATGATAGGGAATAATTTTTCTATTTGTGGTCCAAAGACATCACTTTTCATGATTTCTTCACGAACACGCATTCTACTTACGTTACCACGTAGTGTATTAATCTCACCGTTTTGACACATGTATCTAAAAGGTTGCGATAATTCCCATGTAGGCATTGTGTTAGTAGAGAAACGTTGGTGTACCAAAGCCAAACGAGTCACCAAATCCGTTTGTTGTAAGTCTGTATAGTAAGGACCAATATCTTCAGGCATAATAATACCTTTATATATTAAGGTAGTAGTAGAGAAACTTGGTACGTAAAAATATGAACTTTGAGATATTTTTGAATTAGCGATTGTGTGCTCAGTAATTTTACGTGCAGCATACAATTTTGCCTTGAAAACGGCTTCGTCAATAGCGTCCTTTTTACCAACAAAAACTTGTTCGATAGATGGCTCAGATGCAAGTGCAATTTCACCTAACTGAGAAGAATCAACAGGTACTTCTCTCCATCCTAAAACAGAAAGCCCTTGTTCATTAATCTCTTTTTCGAATATTTCTTTACAGTAAACGTACTGATTTTTGATTTTAGGTAAAAATACCATCCCAACTGCATATTCACGTGCAGCAGGTAATTTGAAATCACAAACTCTATTGAAGTATTCGTGAGGAATGTCAATCAAAAGTCCAGCTCCATCTCCTGTTTTTCCGTCAGCACTTACACCACCACGGTGCTCTAGTTTTACTAGAATTTCTAATGCGTCGTGTATAATTTGATTTGTTTTCTCACCTTTAAGGTTACAAATAAAACCAGCTCCACAATTTTCATGCTCAAATTCTGGCAAATAAAGGCCTTGTTCTTTAAGTTTCATGCTTGATAAATTTTTTTACAAAAATAAAGATTTCATTATACATAATGAATCGAAAACAGCTGGTTAGCTATATTTTTGTAATAAAAGCATAAAATCAAGGGATAATTGTAAATAATTCGGTTTTTCCTTCTTTGTTTTGGTAAATTGATAATATTATTTAAAAATAAAAGCTTCATTTGGTTAAATTAGTGAAGTTTTACTCTGGTTATATGCGAAAATTCAATCGTTATAGTAGCTTGAAATTTCTAATATTTAATCAATCGTTGATTGAAAATATTGTTTTCTTTTTTTTTAACATTTGTTATGAAATTATTGATTTTAAAATTTTAAAAACGTTTCTCTCTTAGAATGTATTTTGTTACTTTTGTCCCACTTATTTATTCTGAAACAAATTCAGAGTCCAGATAAAAATCTATATTATGAACATACACGAATATCAAGGTAAAGAGATTCTAGCTAGCTACGGAGTTCGCATACAACGCGGAATAGTTGCTAATAACGCAGTTGAAGCTGTTGCTGCTGCAAAACAATTAACAGCTGAAACAGGTACAGGATGGCATGTTATTAAAGCTCAAGTTCACGCGGGTGGACGTGGAAAAGGTGGTGGTGTTAAATTAGCAAAAAACTTAGATCAAGTTCAAACTATTGCTAGCGAAATCATCGGAATGCAATTAGTAACTCCACAAACTTCAGCTGAAGGTAAAAAAGTACATAAAGTATTAGTAGCTGAGGATGTGTATTATCCAGGTGAAAGTGAAGTTTCAGAATTTTATGTATCTGTTTTATTGAACAGAGCTACAGGTCGTAATATGATTATGTACTCTACTGAAGGAGGAATGGATATAGAAGAAGTTGCTGAACATACACCACATTTAATATTTACTGAAGAAGTTGACCCTGCTGTAGGTTTACAAGGTTTTCAAGCGAGAAAAATTGCTTTTAACTTAGGACTTTCAGGAAATGCTTTTAAAGAAATGGTGAAATTCATCGATGCACTATATAAAGCATATATTGGTTCTGATGCTTCTATGTTTGAAATTAATCCAGTATTAAAAACTTCTGATGATAAAATTTTGGCGGTAGATGCTAAAGTTGATATTGATGATAACGCGTTATACAGACAAGTAAAAATTGCTGAAATGCGTGATGTTCGTGAAGAAAATCCAATTGAAGTGGAAGCTAAAGAAGTTGGATTAAACTATGTTGATCTTGATGGAACAGTTGGATGTATGGTAAACGGCGCTGGATTAGCAATGGCAACCATGGATTTAATCAAGTATGCTGGTTTTGAACCTGCAAACTTCCTAGACGTAGGAGGAACTGCTGATGCTAAACGTGTTGAAACCGCCTTCCGTATTATATTAAAAGATCCAAACGTAAAAGCTATTTTGATTAATATCTTTGGAGGGATCGTTCGATGTGACCGTGTTGCTCAAGGAGTTGTTGATGCATACAAAAACATGGGTGATGCTATTAAAGTGCCAATTATTGTTCGTTTGCAAGGAACAAATGCGGAAATCGCTAAAGAATTGATTGACAATTCAGGAATGCCAATTTTATCAGCTGTTGCTTTTCAAGAAGCTGCTGATCAAGTTCAAGCTGCATTATCATAAGTTAGAATAAAATAGTTTTATATTGAAATCCTGAGTGAAAGCTCAGGATTTTTTTTTGGAATTTCTTTAATCTAAGTTAATGAATACGTCAAGTTACTCTAATGTTAACTACAAAAATGAGATATTTAATGTTGTTTTATTAGTGTTTTTTTCTTTTTCTTGAAAATAGTGTAAAGTTGTTTTCAAGCTATTATAAATCTGATAATTTTATTACAATAAAAAAATTTAGTATGTAAATTTGTTTTTAGTAAGCTGTTTTATGTTTGCGTTAAGTTGTTACAATAGGGGATGATTTCTTTGAAAACAGATGTAATTTTGTTCTGTAAAAAAAAGGAAATTATAATTAAAAAAAAGAAAATATGAAAAAATTAATCCTATCTATTGTTCTAACTTTATTTACTGGTGTTTTATTTACTTCAGCAATTGAATTGAAACCTAAAAAAAGTTATTTAAGAGCTAATCACGAAATTTCAAACTTACTTACTCCTTCTACAGCTGTAGGGGAATTAGAAAGTCAAGTTATAGTAAAAGTTAAAATTAGAATTACAACAAACAACGAAATTGTAGTTTTGGAAACTAATAGTAATAATGTAGAATTGAATGATTACATTATTAATAACTTAAATTACAAAAAAATGTCTAGTTCTGAATTAGAAATTGATAATGAATATGTGTTTGATGTCAATTTTAAATCTTAAATTATATAGATTAAAATGTAATTATTATAGATTAATTTTATATTTCAAAGTAATAATCCTAAGTCCAGGTACTTAGGATTTTTTTTGCTACTATTTACTGAAACGTTTTGGTTGTTTGATTATTTATTAATTTTTTTTATGTTTCTATGTTTTTTGTTAGTGAATTATATGCGTAATGTCATGAATAATAAGAATGCAGCGGATTTTTTCTTTTGTTCTATTTTCGTTTACAAACCATATTTGTAAGATTAAAGCTTCTTAAGTGTTAAAACTTAAAAAAGATGTAAAAATTTAATTTATTGAAATTATGGATTATGAATAATTTTTCTTGCTTTTTTTTATATATCAACTATTTTATGTTAGTTTTTATTAATTACCCAAAAAAAATAAGCTAAAATCACTGTTTTTTGTGAATTGTTAAAGGGAAAGTAAGATTGTTACTGCATTAAAACTATGCTATACATTTGTACCATAATAATTTTAAAAATTGAATGTCATGAAAAAATCAGTCGTATTATTAGTAATTGCTTTGATTATGAATGTAGCATTTTTATCTGCAAAAGAATTGAGCCCTAGAAAGAGTTATGCTAGAACAAATCAAGAACTTACTTCATTATTAAGCCCAACTACAGCAGTTGAGGAGTTAGAAAATGATGTAGTTGTAAAAGTAAGAGTGTTGATTACTTTAACTGGAGATATCGTAGTATTAGAAACTAGTGCTCCCAATGAAAAATTAGAAAATTACATTAAAGATAGTTTGAATTATAAAAAACTTTCTACAAATGAGTTAGAAGCTGGAAATGATTATGTTTTTGAAGTTAATTTTAAAGCATAATCGTTATATGAAAACTGTAAAATATATTCTAAAGTAAAAATCCTAAGTTGTTAGACTTAGGATTTTTTGTTTTTACCATTATTGAATTTTACTTTTTCAACAATTTGTATTTTAGGAGTTGTTTTTTTGTCTTTTGATTGATAAGGTTTTTTCTTAAAATCTTTCTTTTCAGGTTTTTGATCTCCTCTAGCACCTTCACTATCTTTCGGGCTTGCTTTAAATTCAACTCTTTCCTTTGTATTTTCTTTAGCTGGAATTTGAGCCTTGTGTTTCGCTAAAACATCATTAGGATTTTTTGGATTTTCTTTTGTACCTCTCAAGTGAATTACTAATGCGTTTAAAAAATTACGTAGTACTTGATCTCCACATTCCATATAATTAGGATGTTTTTCATCTCGGAAAAAAGCACCTAATTCTGATTTTGAAATTCTAAAATCCACTAGTTCTAAAATTTCTACAATTTGATCATCACGCAACATTAAAGCTACTCTTAATTTTTTGAAGATATCGTTGTTTGTCATCATTAAATTTATTTTTTACAAAGGTACATTTTAAAACGAATTTTAATCTATTAATAATCTTGGTATCGATTAAGAATGGTGATTATCTTGTCTAAATCTTTCTTTTTATGATTTGCAGTAAATACAATTCGTTCTAAGTCTTCTTTTAGATTGGCATATTTAAAATGAGTTACAATGATTTTTTCACTGATTAAAATTTGTTGAATTCCTGTTATGTTGGGGTATATCAAGGGATAAGTTGGGTTGAAAATGATATTTTTATTTTGTTTCAATCTTGTATTAATATATTCTAATTTTTCTTTTAATTTTTTGTGTTGTTTTAAGTAT
>JAHEBK010000301.1 GCA_024642295.1 Flavobacterium sp.
CTTTTCAAATAAAAAAACAAAAAGTGATAACCCTCAAAGGAAAAAACATCTACATCCGAGCATTGGAACCTAATGATTTAGAGTTCATATATGCTATGGAAAATGACGAAAACATTTGGGAAGTAAGCAATACACAAACACCTTATAGTCGCTTTTTAATTCGGCAATATTTAGAAAATGCGCATCAAGACATCTATGAAGCGAAACAGTTGCGATTAGCAATATGTCAAGACGAAGATTTTCCTGCCATAGGTTTAATTGACTTATTTGAATTTGACCCAAAAAACAACAGAGCTGGTATAGGCATTGTAATTCAGGGACTTAACAACCGAAATCAAAAGATAGGCTCAGAAGCCCTGGAACTTTTAATCAACTATGCTTTCCAACATTTGAATCTACACCAATTGTACGCAAATATTGGAGAAGAAAACGAACCAAGTAAAGCTCTTTTTACTAAATTTGGTTTTCAATGTGTGGGTATTAAAAAAGACTGGAATCTTGTTCAAGGAACCTATAAAGACGAAGGAATCTACCAACTAATCAATCAGTAATTTTAATTTTTAGGATTTTGAACTTAAAGAAAACCATTTCGACCGCAGCCATAGTTATCATCTCTGGTTTAATCCTTTACGGATTTATTATTATAAACCAAATCTTTTCAGAAAACACCAAATTCTCTGAAAAAGAGGTTTATGTTCACATCCCTTCTGATGCCAATTACCAAACTGCAAAAGCTATCATTTCGCCTTATATCAAAAATATGGATCGATTTGAGATGGTCGCTAGCAAAAGAAATTATCTTGACAATGTAAAATCAGGTCGTTTTCTATTTACCAAAGGAATGAATAGTTATGAATTGGTAAAGACCTTACGATTGAATGTTCCTGTAAAATTAGCATTCAACAATCAAGAACGATTGGAAAATTTTGCCGGCCGTGTCAGTTCACAGATTGAGGCTGATAGTATTTCGCTACTTAAAACTATCAAAGATTCTGTTTTCATGAAAGAAAATGGCTTTAATGAAGAGAATGTTTTTGCGATGTTTATTCCAAATACCTATGAATTTTACTGGAATACTTCGGCCATTAAGTTTAGAGACAAAATGATTAAGGAATATCGTAAGTTTTGGACTGACGAAAGAATCAATAAAGCGAAATTACAAAACCTAACTCCTGTTGAAGCCACCATATTAGCTTCAATAGTTCATAAAGAATCGGTAAAAAAAGACGAAAGACCTAGAATTGCAGGTGTCTATTTGAATCGATTGCGATTAGGTATGCCACTTCAGGCAGACCCAACAGTTATTTATGCGATTAAAAAGAAATCAAACGATTTTGAGCAAGTCATCAAAAGAGTCTTTTACAATGACTTAATAATGGCATCTCCATACAACACTTATGTCAATACAGGACTTCCACCTGGACCAATTGCCATGCCTGACATTACTGCGATGGAAGCCGTTTTAAATCCAGAAAAGCATGATTACATCTTTTTCTGTGCTAGTGTAGAACGTTTTGGCTATCACGATTTTGCAGCTACGCTATCAGAACACAATAAAAATGCAAAAAAATATTCTGATTGGATTAACAGTCAAGGTGTAAAACGATAGATTTGAACTGGAAAAAAACACATTTCTATTTTATCATTTTTGGAATCGTTACTTCTATTGCTTTTTCACAGAATAGCATTGATACTTTTTTAAAACCAGCTGACAGCTTAAATCTTAATCGAAAAAAAACGGTAATTCTTACCGAAACGATAATAGGTACCGCCAGTTTAGTTGGACTCAATCAATTGTGGTATACTGATTATCCTCGCTCCAAATTTCATTTTATAAATGATAATGCTGAGTGGTTGCAAATGGACAAATTGGGACACAGTTATTCCTCATACCATTTAGGACGATTTGGAGCTGAATTGCTACAATGGAGTGGCGCTAGCCAAAAAGAGCAATTAATTTATGGAGCCGGATTGGGTTTTACTTTTTTAACTGCTGTTGAAGTTCTCGATGGCTATTCCTCTCAATGGGGAGCCTCTATAGGCGATGTTATAGCCAATGCATCAGGAACAGCATTGTATGTTACTCAAGAATTAATCTGGAAAGAACAACGAATAATCCCTAAATTTTCTTTTCAAAAATCACCCTATGCTTCTTTGCGTCCAAATACCTTGGGGAGTACTTGGCAAGAACAAATCCTCAAAGATTACAACGGACAAACCTATTGGCTTTCCATTAATTTAAAATCCTTTGCTAAAGCTTCCAAAATACCCAAATGGTTAAACATCGCTTTAGGTTATGGAGCAGATGGAATGATATCAGGAAACGGCGAAATACCAGACAACTTAGTAGGCTTTCAAACGACAAAAAAGAGACAATTTTACCTCAGCTTAGACGTTGACCTAACGAAAATTGACACAAAATCACCTGTTTTAAGAACATTATTCTCTGTTTTTAACACCTTAAAAATTCCATCCCCTACTTTGGAATATACTGAAAACAATGGCGTTAAGGGACACTTCATCTTCTTTTAATGCAGTTTAACAGACTGATTTTCAGATTTATAAAAATTGTTGTATATTTGCATGCAGAAATTTCAGAAGGGGACAGCGTTCTGAAGAAAAACAATTTATGATAAAGAAATGGTATTTTTATACAAGTTTAGCGATTATTATAGCCTTTTTAAGCGCCGGTTTTAAACCTCTTAAAATTGATTCGAATCGTTGGTTTTTAATAAAAAATCCAGATGGAACACAGTACTTATATCCATCACAAGAACAAGAAGACTACACCAATTTGAATATCCCTTTTACTGGAAATTTATTTATTGGTTTCAAAGAAGCAATCGGCTTCAAAGAATCACAAGGAAAATACAAAAAAATTAATTCATTAGGTTATTTGGGTAAATACCAATTTGGTATTGAAACGCTAAAAACTATCGGAATTAAAGACAGCCTCTTATTTTTAAAGAGTCCAAAAATGCAAGAAAAAGCATTTGTAGCATTGTTAGCTAAAAACAAATGGCTTTTGCGTGATATCATTGAAAAATATGACGGTAAAATATTTAGTGGTATTCAAATTACCGAATCAGGTATTTTAGCTGCTGCCCATCTA
>JAHEBK010000302.1 GCA_024642295.1 Flavobacterium sp.
GATTAATGGTGTTTGTTGGTGGAAGTCAAATGGTTCATGGTCATGCCAGTGGTATGGATATGGAGTTGTATGGTTTAGGACAAGTTCTAGGAGTTGACAATGGACGAGGAGCATACAGAACCGACTTGCATGAAAATTATTCCAGACTCTTTGCGGCTCACAATACAGTTGTAGTCAATGGAGCAAGTCAAGGCGAAGGCGGTTGGGTGAACTTAGGAATTAATTCGACTGAATTAGTAGCAATGGAACCAATGCCCTTAGAAAAAGCACTATCACCCAATTATTCTTTTTCGAGAACTAATTTTTTGGATGATAAAGGCGATAAAGCTGAAGCTACTCAAGAACGCACTTTGGCACTCATAAGAACATCACCAACTACGGGTTATTATATGGATGTATTTCGTTCCAAATCGGCTTTACCAAATGAATTTCACGATTATTTGTATCATAATATTGGGGATAAATTGGAATTTTCGAATACAGATTTAACCCTTTCCTCTGATGAAAATCGTTTTAAATTGAATGTAAAAGGAGAATATCAATACAATAAAAAATATCGAAATCCAGGTTGGCATTTTTTCAAAGAGGTACAATCATCAGCCGAGTATCATTCTGATGTGAAAGCTATTTTTGAAATCAATAAACTCAAGGATAGTAAGCGCTACATGAATGTATTTGTTTTAGGAAATAAAAATAGAGAATATACAAAGGTAATGGCACCGCTCACTTTTGAAGCGCCAAAACCCTATGATAAATTACCAACACCTACTGTTATTATCCGTCAAAAAGGAGAAGCTTGGACCAATCCATTTGCGGTTATTTACGAACCTACTTTTGATAAAAATTCTAAAAACGGAATTCAATCGGTATCGAAATTAGAGCAGAACGGAATCTTTAAAGGTTTTAAAGTTAGTAGTGTTGTAGATGGTAATATAGTTGTTCAATACGTGATTAATCAAGAGCAGGATGGTGTGTATGAAAACAAGTCTTTAGGGTTGTATTTCAAAGGTTCATTTGCTATTATTTCATTGGATAAAAATGAAAAACTTCAAAATATTTATATAGGAAAAGGCATTTCCTTGCGTTATAATAAGATAAATATTGAATCTAAAGATGCCAAAAGTATTGCAGTTAATCTCGACTTTGATTCGGCTGTGCCTACAATGAATACGCGTGATTCCATTGATCTTAAGTATTAGGAATTTAGATTAATGAAGCTTTTTTATGTTTAGTAGTTTTAGCTTTTTAAAATGTAGAAATTACTTCAAGATCACTAGTTATGGTTAAAGCAAAATACAGGACAGGCGGTACAGAACAGTACAGCTTGTTGTTTTTCAAAATGTATCTTTAACAATTAAAAAATAAGGATCCATTCTTTTAATATGTTTAAACATAATTTATCTTTTTCATTCATCATGTTGTTTTGTATGGCACTCAGTTTTTTTGGTTTCGCTCAGAAATCAAAAATTAAGATGCCAAAGGGAAGAATTGCTTATAGTTCTGATGGTAATTTACATGATTCAGATGATTGGGGAGCTACTGCTTTTTCGTTGGCAATGATACATTATGCTGGACTCGAAAAGCGTTTTGTTCATTATGACTACAACAATCATTTAGGAGCATCTAGAGAAAGTTGGGAGAGAATTATGGATGATGCTGCCAAGGGTGGAGCAAAACGTTTTGGACTTGATGTATCTAAAGTGTTCAATGACCAAAATCAAAAAGAAGTTGCTATTGCCAATTTTGTAAAAGAAGCCAAAAAAAGCAGTAAAAATAATCCGCTTTGGTTTATTTGTGCTGGTCCAATGCAAATGGCATATACGATGATAGCAGCGACTCCGGAAGATAAACGTCAATTTATTTATGCTATTTCTCATAGTAAGTGGAATAACGAACACAGTCATGGAGAAACTAAAATGACTTGGCTAGATATGAAGAGAGATTTTCCTACTGTTACTTATTATGATATTAAAGATCAGAATAAATCAAACGGCGAGGATGATTTTTATTCGCATATTAAAAATTGGCAATGGTTAAAAAATAGTACCAATGAGAATTGGAAATGGTTATATAACCTTGACGATACGCATTTTTTAGATGAAGTGGAACATTGGAAAACAGATACAGAAAAGAATTTTGATATTTCTGATGCAGGAATGACGTATTGGTTGATCACTGGAGGACCAAATGGAGGTAATGACAAAGGGGGATGGAAAGAAGTGAAAGCGCTTTTTGAAAATAAAGACATCGAAAACAAGAAGCCAACACCAGATATTATTTTGAATGCTGATGATTATATTTTATTAGAAGCTGAAAAGACAAAATCTGATTTGGGTGAATGGAAGTTAGTAAAATTGGGTGACCCTAATTATGTGAATAAAGCTTCAGGATTAGCACAGTTAGAATTTTTAGGCAACTCCCCAACTTTAGGGCCGCCTAACTCTCCTTTAGAATATCATTTTACAGCACCCAAAGATGGTAATTTTAGATTGCTATTAATGACAAGTAAACGACTCGAGGGAGTAAAAGGCGATTGGTGTAATGATGCTTTTGTGAAAATGAGCGGTAATTTTAAGTCAGCAACCAATTTATCTAAAGAGGATTTAGAACAATATATTAAATTTTTTCAAGAAGGTGATGCTGAAGCTTCTGAGTTAGAATGGCATTGGGCAACGGAAGGAGAAAAAGGCAAACATGTATTTTTTGAATTAATTTATGAATTAAAAAAAGGGGACAACTATACAATAACCTTAGCGGGTAGGTCACAACGTTTCAGTGTCGACTATTTAGTGCTTTACGATTCGGATAAATTTAGTGTTAGGAAAGCTAAGGAAATTTTAAAAAATAATTAATTATGAAACTACAAATAGTACTTAATTGCATCATTACCTCATTGTTTATGTGTACTTCATCAGTTGTTCTAGCGGGATGTAGTGCTTCTGATACTGATCCTATAATTGTTAAAGATGAAGTGAAAGAAGAGGTTAAAGAGGAAGTTCCTACCACTTGTACCACAGGGAAATTATATAATGAAAAAGACGGTATTGTACGTGTAGACCTTGAAAACCCAAGTACTACACCAAATGGTTGGGCA
>JAHEBK010000303.1 GCA_024642295.1 Flavobacterium sp.
TATTTATGAACAATTCTCCTTTTGTTGTATCATACATTCTCTTATACCATTTAGCTTTTAAATTTCTGGCATATAATGGTTAACGATTGTCAGGTTGAGCGTAGTCGAAACCTCGTTCTGAGGCAGTAAATAATCTCGACTTCGCTCGATTTGACAAAATGCAAAACGGTAAATTTAATGACAAAATAGTATTATTTATCATTTCTACACTTTTAAATCTGTTCACAATCCTATCGCCATTTTTTAAAATGGTAGTTGATTTCTTGGTAGGCATCCACCTTCCTTTTTCAATTTTAACAAAAAAATAATACTAAAATATTATGCATGCATAGTATTTATTTATTATATTTGAAAGACACACTTCTAGGAAAATGAAAGAGAAAACAATAGATTATATACTTCGAGCAACTTGGCAAGCGGTGTCGAGAATGTATAATGAAGAAGCTGCCAAATATGGCGCAACGATGGCAACAGGCTTTGCTTTGCTAAGCATGGATAAAACAAATGGAACTCCTTCTACAGCTTTAGGTCCAAAAATGGGAATGGAAGCAACTAGTTTGACTCGAACATTAAAGTCAATGGAAGAAAAAGGCTTAATCACTCGAAAAAAAAATCCCGAAGACGGTCGCGGTGTTTTGATTTATCTCACTGAAGACGGGAAAGAGAAAAGAGAATTATCCAAGTCAACCGTAATTAATTTTAACGAAACGATACGCCAACATATTTCTGAAGAAAAACTACAACACTTTATGGAAGTGGCCGAAACAATCAACGAATTAATTCAAAATAAAACTATTTTTAATCAAACCGAAAAAAAATAAAATGAAGCGCACAATTAAAAAAGTTGCCGTAATAGGTTCAGGAATCATGGGTTCAGGAATTGCTTGTCATTTTGCCAATATTGGCGTGGAAGTACTATTACTGGATATTATACCGAGAGAACTTACTGATATCGAAAACAAAAAAGGCCTATCATTGGAGTCTCCTTTAGTTCGAAATAGAATCGTAAACGAGCATTTGGCGAATGCCTTAAAATCGAAACCCTCTCCTATTTACAATAGTAAATTCGCTAGTCGAATCACTACTGGAAACACTACTGACGATATGGCAAAAATTGCCCAAGTCGATTGGATTATTGAAGTAGTAGTGGAACGTTTGGATATCAAAAAATTAGTTTTCGAACAAATTGAACAATATAGAAAACCCGGTACATTAGTAACATCCAATACTTCAGGGATTCCAATTCACTTTATGAGTGAAGGACATTCTGAGGATTTTCAAAAACATTTTTGTGGTACTCACTTTTTTAACCCTGCGCGTTATTTAAAATTATTCGAAATCATTCCAGGACCAGAAACATCATCTGAAGTTTTAGATTTCTTAACCCTTTATGGTGAAAAATTTCTTGGAAAAACTTCGGTTGTTGCCAAAGATACTCCTGCTTTTATTGGAAACCGAATTGGTATTTTCGGGATTCAAAGTTTATTTCATTTAGTTACCGAAATGGATTTAACTGTTGAAGAAATTGACAAATTAACAGGTCCCGTGATTGGAAGACCTAAGTCGGCTACTTTTAGAACTGTAGATGTTGTAGGATTAGATACTTTGGTACATGTTGCCAACGGAATCTATGAAAACTGTCCAGATGACGAACAACATGCTTTGTTTCAACTACCTGACTTCATTACTAAAATGATGGTGAATAAATGGTACGGTAGTAAAACAGGTCAAGGTTTTTACAAAAAAGTAGATAAAGAAATCTTAGTTCTTGACTTAAAAACACTTGAATACAGAGCTTCTAAAAAAGCTTCATTTGCTACCTTAGAATTAACCAAAACTATAGACAAGCCTATCAACCGTTTTAAAGTTCTTGTAAAAGGAACCGATAAAGCGGGAGAATTTTACCGTAAAAGCTTTTCAGCCCTTTTTGCCTATGTCTCAAATCGTGTACCTGAAATTTCGAATGAACTATACAAAATCGATGATGCTATGAAGGCAGGATTTGGTTGGGAGAATGGTCCATTCGAAATTTGGGATGCGATTGGTGTACAAAAAGGTATTGAAATAATGAAAACCGAAGGTCTTGAACCAGCTTCTTGGGTAATTGAGATGTTAGCATCAGGAAGCAACAGTTTTTACACAGTAAAAGAAGGAGCTACTTATTTTTACAACCTTCCTTCTAAATCACAAGAAAAAGTACCCGGACAAGATGCTTTTATTATTCTAAATAACATTCGCGAAAGCAAAAAAGTATGGAGCAATAGCGGTGCAATAATTCAAGATTTAGGTGATGGAATTTTAAACTTAGAATTCCAATCCAAAATGAATACTATTGGTGGTGATGTTTTACAAGCCATCAACAAAGGAATTGACCTCGCCGAAAAAGAATTTGAAGGATTAGTAATTGGGAATCAAGCCGCTAATTTCTCTGTTGGAGCGAATATTGGAATGATTTTCATGATGGCCGTTGAGCAAGAATATGATGAGTTGAATATGGCTATCAAACTATTCCAAGACACCATGATGCGCGTGCGTTACTCGGCAACTCCCGTTATTGTTGCACCACACGGAATGACTTTTGGCGGTGGATGCGAAATGAGTTTACACGCTGATAAAGTTGTCGCAGCAGCCGAAACCTATATGGGATTAGTGGAATTTGGTGTAGGCGTTTTACCTGGCGGTGGAGGTTCCAAAGAAATGACCTTGCGTGCTTCGGATTTATTTCACAAAAACGATGTAGAGCTTAATGTTTTACAAGAATATTTCTTGACTATTGCAATGGCAAAAGTATCGACTTCTGGTTATGAAGCTTTTGATACTGGTTTATTGCAAAATGGAAAAGATCTAATTGTAGTCAACAAAGACCGACAAATCGCGGAAGCTAAAAAACATGCTTTACTACTAGCTGAAGCGGGATACACCCAACCAATACGAAGAAACGATGTAAAAGTATTAGGAAAACAAGCCTTAGGTATGTTCTTAGTTGGAACTGATCAAATGGTGGCTGGAAAATACATCTCTGAACACGATAAAAAAATTGCCAACAAACTAGCTTATGTCATGGCTGGTGGTGATTTATCCGAAGCAACTTTG
>JAHEBK010000304.1 GCA_024642295.1 Flavobacterium sp.
TCCACTATGACAGAACATTTACTTCATCCAAGAATAGTTGAAAGCAAGGATTGGGCTACAATATTATTTGTACTGTCTTTTTTGCTTATTACCATCACGAAATCGACCAATGAAAATCGATTTGGTGACTTTATGAATCTTATCTTTTCAGATAAATATTCCAAAGTGTATCGTGACTCTGGACATTTAATGAGTGGATTTACACTTTCATTATTTATCGTTCAAGCAATTTCCTTTGCTTTTTTTATTCAATTAACCTTGAGTGTTTTTGGATTGGCTTCTAAAACAGATTACATTCTCTATATCCAAATTATTACTTTTGTTATTTTCTTTATTTTATCAAAATATTTGATTGAAAAGATAGTTGCCACTGCATTTAATATTGAAGAATTTGTAGAACAATTTAACCTTCAAAAAGTTACATATCGTACCTATATAGGCTTACTGATACTCCCTTTTAACATTGTTTTATTCTACAACGAAAGTATTTCAACAATAATTCCGCAAACCATAATTGCTACAGTGTTGATTTCAAATATATTAACTTATTTGATGTCAATAAAAAATTATCAAAATATAATATTCAGCAAGTTGTTTTATTTTATTTTATATCTTTGCACTCTCGAAATAGCCCCCTATTTTTTGATGTATTATTGGTACACAAAAACTAGCGCTTAGAAACTGTTAAAATATGAAAGTGAAAACTATTTTGGTGTCACAGCCTGAGCCTAAAGTTGAAAATTCCCCTTATTTTGAATTACAACAAAAGCATAAAATAAAAATTGATTTCAGACCTTTTATTCACATAGAAGGAGTTAATGCAAAGGAGATTCGACTTCAAAAAATCGATCTTAACCATTATACTGCAATTATTTTAACAAGTAGAAACGCTGTGGATCATTTTTTCAGAGTGGCTGACGAAATGCGTTATAAAGTTCCTGAAGGTTTAAAATATTTCTGTCAATCAGAAGCAGTTGCTTATTATCTACAAAAATACGTAGTATATAGAAAACGTAAAATTTATGTTGGCGCCAAAGATTTTGCTGATTTATCTCCGCTTATTAAAAAGTACAAGGACGAAAAATTTCTTTTACCAGCTTCAGACCAATTAAATGCGGATGCTCCTGTTACTTTAGACAATTTAAAAGTTGATTGGACACAAGCTACTTTTTACAAAACTGTAATGAGCGATTTATCAGACTTAGCAGATGTTTATTATGATGTTTTGGCTTTTTTCAGTCCAACTGGAATTAAATCGTTGTTCAAAAATTTTCCTGATTTCAAACAAAACGACACTCGTATTGCCGTTTTTGGAAGCTCCACTCAAAAAGAAGCTCTAGACAATGGACTACGAATTGACATTCTTGCTCCTACACCTGATACGCCTTCGATGACAATGGCTTTAGAAAAATACATTGTAGAAGCAAACAAAGTAAAATAAAACTACGTTATTTTCGACATAAAATCAAAACCGCAATTCGAATTGCGGTTTTTTTATGCCAAAAAATCCAAATTACAATCTTAAAATTGCAATTTGGAATTCAATATGTTTTAGAATTTAGTTTAAAATCTTTAATCCCTACGGCTTCCTCCCATATAAATAGATAGATAATACAATAACGTTGCTATTGAACCTAAAGCAGCCACTAAATAAGTACGTGCTGCCCATTTCAACGCGTCTTTAGCGCCCGCTTGTTCTTGTTGTGTCAACATTCTCTTATTTTCTAACCATGCCAAAGCACGGTTGCTTGCATCATATTCTACTGGCAATGTAATAATAGAAAATACGGTTGTTGCAGCAAACAAAATTATTCCTATTAACAACAACTGCGGAAAACTTTTTAACATCAAAATACCTCCTAGTAAAATCCATTGCATATAGGTTGAAGCCACGTTTACAAAAGGCACTAATTTAGAACGCATCGCCAACCATTCATACCCTACAGCATGTTGCACGGCATGACCACATTCGTGAGCCGCAACAGCAGCCGCAGCGGCATTGCGCTGATTGTACACCGCTTCACTTAAGTTTACCGTTTTATCCATCGGATTGTAATGATCTGTTAATCTTCCTGGAGTAGAAATAACGCGTACATCCAGAATCCCATTATCAGCAAGCATTTTTTGAGCAATCTCGGCACCACTCATGCCGTTTTGTAAGTGCAATTTCGAGTACTGTTCAAATTTACTTTTCAACCTTGAACTCACTAACCAGCTGAACAGCATAATTAGCCCCCCAAGTATTAAATATCCACTTCCCATATTTTTTATCTTTAAGTTTAAATTTTATAAATAAACAGCAATTTCTGAACCAAATTTAAAAAATGCCAATTTGACACTAGTTAAAAAAGTATTAAACATCAATAGCAATGGCAATAACAATGAAAAATCAATGACAATTTCAATGGGAATTATAATAAAAAATCCAAATTCCAATACTAGATTGAAATTTGGATTTTAGAATTATTAATGTCTGCTCAGCAAATGTGATTGCTTCGTTCCTCGCAATGACATACAGGAAGGAAATTTGGATTACCCTACCAAGTTAATGATTTTCCCTGGAACAATAATCACCTTATTTGGTGTTTTCCCATCCAATTGTTTGATGGTTCTTTCGTCTGCCATTACTATGGCTTCAATTTGTTCTTTGGTTAAATCCAAAGGCAATTTGATGGTAAAACGCATTTTTCCGTTGAACGAAACTGGATATTCTTTTTCAGACTCTACCAAATGTTTTTCTTCGAATTTTGGAAAAGGAACCGTAGCAATCGAACCTTCATGCCCTAAAGCTTGCCATAATTCCTCAGCGATATGTGGCGCATAAGACGAAATCACAATCGCTAATGGCTCTAAAATGGCACGAGAATGACATTTTTGAGTAGATAATTCATTTACACAAATCATAAATTGAGACACCGAAGTATTGAAAGAGAAACTCTCGATATCTTCCGATACTTTTTTGATGGTTTTGTGTAAGGACTTCAAGTTGTCTTTGGTTGGTTCTTCATCGGTAACAATCAAACCACTTTCGTCAAAATACAAACGCCATAATTTTTTCAAGAATCCAAAAACTCCCGAA
>JAHEBK010000021.1 GCA_024642295.1 Flavobacterium sp.
TCCCTGAAGATACCGTTTTTCTAGCTTGTTTGCACAATACAACAACAGATGAAATATCAATTTTCAATGAAGAAGATATTAAGCCTGCTAATGAATTACTTTTATCATCATTAAAAAGTAATCTTAAAGCTGCTACTGAAAAAACGCTAACAGAACGTGCATTAAGAATGACTTCTAAAAATAATAAAAACGTTATAGAAAGAAGTAAAGACTGGTCTCAAATACGCCCAGAATGGGGACTAGCGGGATGTAGTGCCTTTCTAGTAAGTAAATCAAAAAGAACAAAAAACTTAAATTTAAAAGGAGAGGTATTTCTACATACTTATGATTGCGAAAAAGACACTGAAAATAACATCCTACAAGCTATTATGACTGCTCCAATGGTAGTTACTAGCTGGATAAGCTTACAATATTATGCCTCCACGGTCAATAATAATAAACTAGGTTCAGGGAACAAAACGTTACATAACATAACAGCTGGAATTGGTGTAATTGAAGGATATTCAGGGGATTTAAGAACTGGTTTACCTTTACAGTCAATAAGTGATGGAAACAAACTACAACACACACCCACAATACTGAATGTAATAATTGAAACATCAATGGAAGCATTAAATGAAGTTATCGAGAAAAATCAATCCGTAAGAGATTTGGTTGATAATGGTTGGTTAAAATTACTACAAATGAACAATGAAGGAGTAATTTCAAATCGATACATTGGAAATCTAAAATGGGAAACAATTTAAGATTTTAAACATTACTAAAAAACAGCATTTTGTATCAAAAATGCTGTTTTTTCACTATTTTTTTTAGAAAATTACGATTCAATAATCGTATTTATTTGTTTGTATAATTGTCCATCACTTAAAAATGCACCTTGCTGAATTAGAGCGAATAACGAACTATTACGTTCTTCTGAGAATTCTTTTTTACCTACTTTCATCTCAATTGTATCCGTAAACATATTATCACTTAACCATTGTAATCCTTCCTTAGTCAGAAAATCAACCTCAGTAACTAATGATTTTAATACGATAGAATTGATATAAGTATCAAAAGCTTGAAAAATAAAAATATGATTTTTAGAAAAATGCTCTAAATATTCCGCTCTCGAAAGCACTCCTTCCCAGATTAAATCTGAAAAAACATCCAATTCCTGTTCAGCCACTTCTGGCTTCTCTAATTTTATTTTGTCCCATTCTACCTTATCAATAGACTGAGTTGCTAAGAAATTAGTAAATTCTTGCGTTAATTCTTCAAACTGTTCTTTTGTTAATCTTGCGTATTTCATGTCATTGCGAGGAACGAAGCAATCTCGTCCCATATTTGTTAAAAGTTAAAGATGAGATTGCTTTGTTCCTCGCAATGACATCAAACAAAAAAAATCCCGATTTTCATCGGGATTTAGTATTTCATAAAGCTAAAAAATTATTCAGCAATAATTTCGTATGGTAATTCAATAATTACATCTCTGTGTAAACGAACACTAGCAGTATATTTACCAGTACGTTTTACAATTCCAGAAGTAACAAATTTTCTATCAATTTCTTGACCTGCTTTTGCTAATGCATCAACAAGATCAATATTAGTAACTGATCCGAATAATTTTTCACCACCAGCTTTAGCCGAAATTTTAATTTCGATTGCTTTGATAGCTTCAGCTAATGCTTGAGCATCAGCGATAACTTTAGCCTCTTTGTGTGCTCTTTGTTTCAAGTTTTCAGCTAACACTTTCTTTGCAGAAGAAGTAGCCAAAGTAGCAAAACCTTGAGGAATTAAGAAATTACGTCCGTAACCATTTTTAACGTTAACTACGTCATCTTTAAATCCTAAGTTTTGTACGTCTTGTTTTAAAATAAGTTCCATGTTGTTGTCCTTTTAATTGAGAAGTTAGGTTTCATTTGACTGAAAACCAACAACTGTATTTTTTAATATTATTTTAATAAATCAGCCACATATGGCATTAAAGCTAAGTGACGTGCTCTTTTTACAGCTACAGAAACTTTTCTTTGGTATTTCAATGAAGTTCCAGTTAAACGACGAGGAAGAATTTTCCCTTGCTCATTAACGAATTTCAATAAGAAATCAGCATCTTTATAATCAATATATTTGATACCTGATTTTTTGAAACGACAGTATTTTTTAGTTTTGTTCGTTTCTATGTTTAAAGGAGTAAGATATCTAATATCTCCGTCTTTTTTTCCTGAAGCAGATTGTTGTAATGTTGCCATGATAATTAAGCTTTTTGAGATTTAAGTTTAGTTCTTCTTCTTTCAGCCCATGAAATAGCATGTTTGTCAAGACTTACAGTCAAGAAACGCATGATTCTTTCGTCACGTCTAAATTCAGTTTCAAAAGCGATTAAAACTTCTGGAGCTACTGTGTATTCAAACAAATGGTAAAAACCAGATTTTTTGTTTTGGATTTCGTAAGCCATCTTTTTTAGACCCCAATCCTCTTTGGCTACCATTTCAGCTCCTCTACTAGTAAGAAAATCTTCAAATTTGCTTACTGTTTCCTTCACCTGAACATCAGATAAAACGGGATTTAAAATGAAAACAGTTTCATAATGATTCATAAATATATATGTATTTGTTAATTTGGGTGCAAAAGTAACCAATAAAACTTAATTTACAAGCCCTAGAGTCAAAAAATCCGATTAAAAACACAAATATACGATTAAAAGCAAAAAAAATCGATGAAAATTAGTTTTATCAAAATAAACTTTATATTTTTACCAAACCAAATCTTAAAATAGAACAAGTATGAAACTTAATTGTGTAGTTGTAGATGACAGTTCGATACAGCGGATGATTATGGCTAAGTTAGTGAATAATCATCCTAATTTACATTTAATTGGCGATTTTTCAAACGCAATTGAAGCTAAAAGCTGTATGTCTGTACATGATGTGGATTTAATCTTTCTTGATATCGAGATGCCAGTGATAAGTGGTTTTGATTTCTTAGACGGTTTAAAAACAAAACCACAAATTATTTTTGTGACTTCCAAGGCGGAGTATGCAATGAAAGCTTTTGATTATGATGCTACTGATTATTTGCAAAAACCTATTGCAATTGATCGTTTTAATGCATCTGTAAAAAGAGCTGTAGACCAATACCTTTATAAACATGATAATAAGGATGAAGAAGGCGAACATATTTTTATCAAAAGTAATCTTAAAAAATTAAAAGTTTACACTTCAAAAATCAAATGGATTGAAGCTTTCGGTGATTACGTTAGAGTAGTTACTGAAGACGACAGCAATCTTGTTCTTTCTACTATGAAAGCATTTGAAAATGATTTACCTAAAAACCGTTTTGTTAGAGTTCATAAATCCTACATTATAAACATTGACAAAGTAGAACGTTTTAACAGTAAATTTGCCGAAATAGGAATGACAAAAATTCCATTAAGCCGTAACAAAAAAGAAGATTTAGTAAGAGCTCTTTCAATCGAATAAGCAAAACTTAATTAAAATCTACGTTTACCGTTACTTTAATAGCCTTATATTGAGGCACAGCATCAAAACTATTCAGTATTTTCTGGATAGTTTTTTTTGTACCATTAATGGCGCTTTTTTGCGGGATTTTAATCATAATGGCACGAATATACTCATTCCGGATTCTATTGATAGCGGGCTCTTCAGGACCTAAGACAGGAATTTGTAGATGTTGCGTTAACACCTGATACAACCACATAGACCCTTCTTTTAATTTATCATAATCTCTTTGTTTTAATGTCAATTTTATTATTCTAAAATACGGTGGATAATAATATATTTTTCGGTCATACAACTGCTCTTGGTACATTCCTAAATAATCATTCCTTGTAACTTGTTGTATTGTATTATGATTAGGATTATAGGTTTGAATAACAACTTTTCCTTGTTTTTCAGAACGTCCTGAACGCCCCGATACCTGTGTCATCATTTGAAAACTTCTTTCGAAAGCTCTGAAATCGGGATGAAATAACATATTATCTGCGTTCATAATTCCAACCAAACTTACGTTATCAAAATCCAATCCTTTGGCTAACATTTGAGTTCCAACCAAAATATCGATTTCTTGATTTTTAAAACTATCAATAATTTTTTCGAAACCAAATTTACCACGAGTCGTATCTTGATCCATTCTCCCTATTTTATAATTAGGGAATAATTGCACCAATTCTTGCTGAATTTGTTCTGTTCCAAAACCTTTGGTCGTTAAATCAATACTGGAACAACTATGACAATGTGTAGGTTTCGCAATAGAATACCCACAGTAGTGGCATCGCAATTGATTTTTATGCTTGTGATAAGTCAAACTCACATCGCATTGTTGGCATTGAGGAACATGACCACAAGTCATACATTCCAATAATGGAGAATATCCTCTCCTATTTTGAAATAAAATAACTTGTTCTCCTAAAGCCACTGCATTTGTTATTCTCTCTATCAAAACATCACTAAAATGCCCAGACATTCTTTTGCGAAAGTATTTATCCTTTAAATCAACTAATTCAATTTCAGGCATCATCACTTTGCCATAACGCTCTTTAATAGTTGCTAAACCATATTTGCCAGATTGTGTATTGTAATAAGTTTCCAAACTTGGTGTTGCTGAACCCAACAAAACTTTAGCATTATACAAACTTGCCAAAACAATCGCTGCATCCCTAGCATGATAACGAGGTGCTGGATCCATTTGCTTAAACGTTTGTTCATGCTCTTCATCCACAATTAACAAACCTAAATCTTGAAAAGGTAAAAAAAGCGAGGAACGAGAACCAATCACAATTTGAGCTTTGGAAGCATTCTTCAAAACCTGATTCCAAGACTCAACGCGTTCATTATTATTGTATTTCGAATTAAAAACTACAATTTTATCACCAAAATACGCTCGTAATCGACTAACTAATTGTGTACTTAAAGCAATTTCTGGCAACAAATACAAGACTTGCTTTCCTGTCGCAATACAGTCTTCAATTAATTTGATATAAATCTCCGTTTTTCCACTTGAAGTAACGCCATGCAATAGACAAACTTCTTTTTCTACAAAGTATTCATTAATCGAATTAAAAGCATTTTGCTGCACTTCACTCAATATAATTTTATCATCACTCGATTTCCCACCAAATTGTACTCTGTCTTCTTGAATAAAATACTCTTCAAATATTTCTTTATCAATCAACGCTTTTACAATTGAAGTACTACCTGCGACTTCAGTGAGTTTTTTTACTGCAATAGGCTTTTTTTCGACTGCACTCAATTGGAAATAAGCTAAAACAATTTCTTTCTGTTTGTTGGCGTTTTTTAATAATTCCAATAACATCCCCAAACCTTCATCTGAATCATATTTGGCATGCAAACGAATGTAACGAACTAGTTTAGGTTTATAACTTTCCTGGATTTCTTCTTGAAGCAAGATGATGTTTTTGTCAATCATTTTTTGAATGACTGGAAAAATTGTTTTTTTATTAAGTATCGCACTAATCTCGTGTATCTTCAACAAGGACTGAATTTGCAACGCTTGATACACCAAATATTCCTCATCAGAAAGTTGGCTTTCATCCACAAATCCACTTTCTTTCAAAACAATCTGAGTTTCACTCTCTAATAAAAAAGCTGAAGGCATCGCAGCTCGATACACATCGCCAATAGCACACATATAATAAGTTGCTATCCACTGCCAATGTTTGATTTGTTTTTCGGTTACAATTGGTTTTTCATCAAGAATTTGTTCAATTTCCTTGGCCTCATATAAAGTAGGTTGGTTTTGATGAGTTTCGATTACAAGAGCCGTATATATTTTACTTTTCCCAAAAGGAACTGCTAATCGCATTCCAATTTGAACATAATGATACTCTGCCTCCGAAACACTATAGGTAAAGGTTTTAGCAAGTGAAAGCGGTAAAATTACTTCAACAAAAAAAGGCATTTATTAGAATTTAATTAGTTAGGATTTAGGACGATATTTAAACCTTGCAAATGAATATTAAAAAACAAATAGCTTACTTTTTTTTCAGAAGTAGCATCTCCATTTTATTTATTCTTTTCCCTTAGTTTACTAATGGTTGCATTCAATTCGAAGCCTAGTAACAAAACCATACAATTTATCCAAATATAAAACATAACAATCAACAGCGTTCCTATGGAACCGTACAATTCATTGTATTTAGAAAAATGAATCACCCAAACCCCAAAAAAATAAGAAATAACAACCGTCAAAACTGTTGTAAAAACAGAAGCAACCGATATAAATGCTCCTTTGTATTTATGTTTTGTCCCAAATTTAAACAGTATTGAAGTCGTAATTAAAATCATCAAGATTAAAAAGACATACCGCCCCATAATTATCATTGGAATGCTATTACTCAAAATATCTTGAACAGCTTGCAATTGAATAACTACCTCAAAAATAACAATGACTACAACTGTTAGAATTAGTAACAACGACAATGCCAAAGACATTCCTAGTGCGACTAGATACTGATTAAAAAATCCACGTTTCACCAATACATGTTGTGATTTTTCAAAACCTCCAAGTATGGCATTCAAACCATTAGCTTGTAAAAAAATAGACAAGAAAAAACCTGTCGATAATAAGCCCGAGTGACTATTATTTAATATATCATCAATTATACTCTCTATTGCATAATAGGTATTAGGAGGAACACCATCAGCTACAAATTTCAAAAAATCTTGTTGGAAACCTTCAATAGGAATATAAGGTATCAAGTTCAAAATAAACAACGCAAAAGGAAATAATGCCATAAAAAAACTAAATGCAATTGAACCAGCACGATTTGAAAAAGCACCTTCTGTAATTCCCAACCCATACAATTCTAACAAATCATATAACGTAAGTCCTTCTAACTTAGGAATTCTTATTTTTTTTAATTTCCTAACCAAAAATCGCAATATAGCCACTCGGTTGAAAATCGCTTCAATTTCTGCTGACATTAATAATGTATTTTATCGCTAGTTAAATTTATTTCCAACTTTTTTTAAACTCTAAACTTAAAAGAACATTTTTAAAATGCCTTCAAACTTAAATCCATATTGTAAATAGAATGCGTTAATGCACCTGACGAAATATAATTCACGCCACATTCTGCATACTTTCGAATGGTGTCTTCGTTAATATTCCCTGAGGATTCGGTCAAACATTTATCACCTATGAGTTTCACTGCTTCTTTAGTCATTTCGTAATCAAAATTATCCAATAGAATTCGGTAAACTCCTTCAGTTGCTATAATTTCTTTAACCTCTTCTAAGTCCCTAGCTTCAACAATAATTTTCAAATCACGGTTTTGAGCTTTGAGATATTCTTTTGTTTTGGCTATTGCCAAAGTAATTCCTCCAGCAAAATCAATATGATTGTCCTTCAACATAATCATATCATACAATGCAAAACGATGGTTCTCTCCTCCACCAATCTTTACAGCCCATTTTTCAGCCACTCGAAAACTCGGTGTTGTTTTACGAGTATCTAATATTTTGGTGTTAGTTCCTTCTAATAGCTGTACATAACTATTGGTCTTAGTCGCAATAGCCGACATGCGTTGCATTGAATTCAAAACCAAACGTTCTGCTTTTAAAATTGATTGGGAACTTCCTGAAACATGAAATACCACATCACCAAACTTCACTTGTGAACCATCTTCAATAAAAGTTTCTATTTTCAAATTAGTATCTACATATTCAAAAACCATCTTAGCCAAAGCCACACCAGCAATAATACCATTGTCTTTCACTAATAATTTAGCTTTTCCTTGTGCGTCTGAAGGAATACAAGCTAATGAACTATGATCGCCATCACCTACATCTTCACGAATAGCATTAGCAATTAATATTTGTAACTCGGCTTGAAATTGTGATTCACTAATCATTTTTATAGAAATTTAATATAAGGCTAAATTAGAATATATTTTGTGGATATAAAAGTCTATACCTATAATGACTAAAACACTTGCATTAAAATTAAATAAACCCATTATTTTCAATCAAAAAACAAATAAACCTATTGGTTTTTAAAAAAAACATATAAAATATTAAAAAACAACACATTAACAAAAATAAGTATGTTGATTTTTTTGTAAATTTATGTTCTTAAAAATCGATTATTTATATTAAATAACACATTTAAATTATGAAAACATTTTTAAAAATTATCGGATTTATAGTTATTATTTTATTTGCCATTGCATTAGTTGGTTTTTTCTACATCAATTCAAGTGAGATACCTAAATACGAAACCTTAAAAATAGATTATCATTCAAATGGTGACTCAATAGCTATTGCAAGAGGTAAAAAACTGGTATCAACACTTTGTGCTGGTTGTCATATGAATCAAGAAACAGGCAAACTTACAGGAACAAAAATGCTTGAAGCTCCATCAGAATTTGGAGAAATATACTCTCAAAACATCACACAGGACAAAACCTATGGAATTGGGAATTGGACAGATGCTGAAATCCTATACCTACTTCGAACAGGTGTTAAAAAAAACGGAGAATATGCTCCTCCATATATGGCTAAATTACCTAATATGGCTGATGAAGATATAAATGCAATTATATCGTTTTTAAGATCTAACGACCCTTTGGTCAAAGCTGATGCAACTCCTGACACCCCTTCAAAACCAGCATTTTTGACTAAATTATTATGCAAAATTGTTTGGAAACCTTTCCCTTTACCTACAGAAAAAATCAATCTTCCAGATTCTACAAATACCATTGCACTTGGAAAATATCTTGCTACGAATATGGAATGTTTTTCCTGCCATTCTGCTGATTTTAAAACCAATGATTTTTTAAAACCAGAATTAAGCGAAGGCTATTTTGCTGGTGGAAACAAACCTTTAGACAGAGAAGGAAAAGTAATACTTACACCTAATTTAACCCCTGATAAAGAAACCGGTATAGGAAATTGGTCGAAAGAAAAATTCATCAAAGCAGTTCGTTTTGGTATTGTTGATGGACAAAATGCATTAGCGTATCCAATGACACCTTATACTTTACTATCAGACACAGAAGTGGCCGCTATATATGACTATTTAAAAACGATCCCTCCAATTAAAAATAAAGTTCAAAGAACTTTACCTAACTAATTTTTTAGTTTTATTGTAATTATATTTGTTAATTGCTTTTTTAGTTTTAAAATGAAAAAGTATTTTTAGACTCAAAAAAATAAATGCATCAACTCGAACATTGGGACATTCTCTTAAACAATCAAGTAGCAAAGAAAGACTTTATAGAATTGCTACTTAAGCATCGAGTTGATGGAGAATTAAAAGAATTTAATTCTAAAAACGGAATTCTTTTTTCTGACTTGGCTATCGAAAAGTTTATTGAAAAAGAATATCAGTACGACTCTGTAGAAGCAGTTCCAGAAGCTCATAGAAAACTGCGAACCTTTTCTTCAGGTGAAAGAAAAAAAGAATTTTTAAAATATTGTATCCATCAACAACCCGATTTTATTATTCTAGACAATCCTTTGGACCATCTAGATCAGGATTCCAGAAAAAATTTAGTTCTTCAATTAGAAAAATTAGCTAAAGATATTGTCTTCATCCAACTCATCAATCGTCATGATGATTTATTGCCATTTATCACCAATAAAAGACAAATAACAAACAATGCTTTTTTACTTGAACCAATAAAAACAAAAAAATCTACATTCAATATTTTCAGTCTAAATCCTATACCCAAACCAATCGAGCCAAATAATTCTGAAACATTGAATTTAATCCAAATGAATAATTTATCGGTTAGTTATAATGAAAGACCAATCCTAAATAATATCAATTGGACAATCAAAAAAGGTGAGTTTTGGCAACTTATCGGGCCTAACGGTTCTGGGAAAAGTACCATTCTTTCGTTAATCACCGGCGATAATCCCAAAGGATATGGACAAGATTTACATCTGTTTGGAATGAAAAAAGGAAGCGGCGAAAGTATTTGGGAAATCAAGAAAAACATTGGACAATATGCCTCTTCCATGATTGAATTATTTCAAAAAAGACAAACGATTGAGCAAATGATACTTTCAGGATTTTTTGATTCTATCGGACTCTATAAAATACCAACTAGCTTACAACAAAAAAAAGCGACCGAATGGCTTGAATTTCTCAATATGACACATTTGAAAAAAAAATCATTCCTAGACCTCTCCTTAGGACAACAAAGAGTAATCATGATTATCCGTGCCGTACTCAAACACCCTCCTTTGTTAATCCTTGATGAACCTACAGAAGGTCTCGATGATGAGAATGTGGAGTTGGTTACCCAACTTATTTCTCAATTAGCCCTTGAAACTGATATGGCAATTGTATTTGTTTCCCATCGAATTGAAAAACTTTTGGCTCCAAATGTTGTTTTTGAATTAACACCAAGTGAATCAGGCTCTATTGGTAAAATCCGAACACTTTAGAATAATTTATCCGCTAAGTTTTTTTAACATAAAGGGAGCTAAGTTTTTTACAAGGAACGCAAAGTTTTTAACATTTAGAAATTAAGTTAATTTAGCTCAACAAGCATAATCATTAAGCTGTTCTTAGTGAACTTTGCGAAAAACTTTAGCGCACTTTGCGGTTAATCCATTTCAGTTAGTTCCCTATCTTTGCCTTTTTGAATCTTTACTCATGAACATCAAACTCATTGCCATTGGCAAAACCGATAATAAAGCGTTACAAAACTTAATTGACGACTATACCAAACGGCTGTCTTTTTACATCAAATTTGATTTGGAGGTTATCCCCGACATCAAAAACGTCAAAAACTTATCCGAAAGCCAACAAAAAGAAAAAGAAGGCGAATTGATTTTATCTAAAATCACTCCTACAGACCAACTCATTTTACTGGATGAAAACGGAAAAAACTTTTCAAGTGTAGGATTCTCCGAAGAATTACAAAAGAAAATGAATTCAGGAATCAAGACTTTAGTATTTGTCATTGGTGGTCCTTACGGTTTTTCGGACACTGTTTATGCTAAAGCTAAAGGAAAAATTTCACTATCCTTAATGACTTTCTCACACCAAATGGTACGTTTATTTTTTATAGAACAATTGTATCGTGGTTTTACGATTTTAAGGAATGAACCGTATCATCATCAGTAATCAAGAGAGCTTTTGGCAAACTGCTACAACTTGATACTTAAATTATATAAGATAATCCGTTTTTTAAAGTCCCAATTTCTCAAACAGATTAACCGCTTCTACCGCTTCTTTAACATCGTGAACTCGGAGTATTTTAGCCCCTTTCGTTAATGCAATTGTATTTAAAACAGTCGTTCCGTTCAAGGCTTCATCTGGGCTGTTTTCTAACGTTTTATAAATCATTGACTTTCTAGAAACTCCTGCTAATAAAGGCAAATCAAGCATTTGAAATAATTCTAATTTCTGAAGCACTTCATAATTTTGTTCCAATGTTTTGGCAAAGCCAAAACCTGGATCAATTATTAAATCGTTAATTCCAAAACTTCGCG
>JAHEBK010000305.1 GCA_024642295.1 Flavobacterium sp.
AAGCCGCTTGGAAACAATTTCATGGATACGGAATGGGTTTTATGGTGTCGTATCTAAAAGTGATTGTGTTGAAACAAAAACCAGAAACCGCTTTCCCAGAATTGTTCTTTAACAAATAGTATTTGACTATCCAATGTTTGGGAACAGTTAGGACAGAATTTCACCATTAAAATTAAGAAAAGTTAAGACTTAATTAGCCTTAATTTTAATGGTGAGTTGAATATAGTTTGTCAAAACTAAATTGTAAATAGAATAAAAATAAAATGACAAAAACAATTGGATTGACCGGAGGTATCGGTAGTGGTAAGACAACAATAGCAAACTATTTTCAGTCTAAAGGCATTCCAATTTACATTGCCGATGATGAAGCTCGTAAAATCATGCAGTCTGATGTTGTGATTCAGGCTATCAAAAAGACTTTTGGAGAGGCTATTTTTGACAACAATATTTTAGTGAGGCCAAAATTAGCAGAAATTGTGTTTAATGATTCAGAAAAATTAAAACAACTAAATGCAATAATTCATCCCGCTGTTAAGGAACATTTTAAACATTGGTTAGCTGAAAAAAAAGATTTTCCTTACATTATTTATGAAGCGGCAATTTTGTTTGAAAGCGGTTCGTATAAAAATTTTGATTTAATAATTAGTGTTACTGCACCATTAGATATTAGAATTCAGCGAATTATAAAAAGAGATAAAACATCTAGAGAGCATATTCTAAAACGCATTCAAGCACAATGGACTGACGAACAACGTATTTCCAAAAGTGATTTTGTTATTGAAAATATAGATTTAGAATTTGCTAAACAAAAAACCGATGAAATTCTTAAAATTTTGAAGATTAAACAAAAAGAATCCTAAATGTTAATCTTTGGTTAATGCTTTATCCCTTATAATGTTAAAATGCTAAATTTGTTTCGATGAATAAATTGTTTTTTAGATTATTAGTTTTATTGATGAGTTTGTCTTTGATAGGCATAATTCTTGTTCAGGTGTATTGGTTTAATACCTCTTTTAAAAATAACGACGAACAGTTTAAGTTTCATGTTAAACAAGTTATAGGTAATGTAGCTGATAAATTGCAAAAACAGGAAGCGTATAGTTTTTATGATAAATACAATCATTTCAAAGACAGTACTGGTAAAATTCCCAAAAAAGATGATTTATTAGAGTTTTATTACGTACAGAAAAATCCAAAAACAAACGAAACCATTGTTTATTCGAACTTTGTTAACTCTGAAGATTATAATATATCGGCAACGTACTTTGATAAGAAATTTAATAGTGAAAGATTTAAAAACTTTAGCTCTAAGCGAGTAACTGAAGTTTATAATAATTCAAGAATTGATAAATCAGTTTTTCAACAAAATTTGACTCCGAACGTTAAAATTGAAAAATCAGGTAATTTAGACATACTTGACAATGCTCAGTTTGAAATCTTTTTTAAAGATATTGCGTCGGTAATGCCGTTGGAAGAACGTATTTCTAATGATAAATTGCAAAAATTAATCAAGAAAGAATTAGAGCAATATGGAGTGAATACCAAGTTTGAATTTGCTATCTTTAATAATGGTGTAGAGACTAAAATAAAGTCAAATGGTTTTTGTCATAAGGAGGAGGGGTATTCGATTCCGATATTTACGGATAATGAAGGGAACGAAAAATACAAGCTATTTGTGATGTTCCCAAACAAAAAGAAATTTCTTTTGTCAGAATTAGTAAGTATCACTGTCTTATCAATTATCTTTACGTTAATCATTTTGATTGCTTATACCAGTGCGTTGAATCAGTTGATAAGACAACGTCAGATATCTGAAATTAAAACCGATTTTATTAATAATATGACACATGAGTTTAAGACGCCCATAGCCACTATTAATTTAGCTTTAGATGCCATAAAAAACCCAAAAATTATTGAAGATAAAGAAAAGGTTTTTAAGTATTTGCAGATGATTCGGGATGAAAATAAGCGAATGCATGCTCAAGTGGAGAATGTGTTGCGAATTTCAAAATTGGAGAAAAAAGAACTGGATATTGAAAAAGAATCCACTAATATTGAAGAAATAATAGAAGACGCTATCGAGCATGTGAGTTTGATTTTGGAAGACAGAGAAGGATCAATTACCAGTCATTTTGACGCCAACCGTAATTCTGTCTTGGTTAATGAAGGCCATTTTACAAATGTTATTGTCAATATATTAGAAAACGCAATTAAATATTCGCCTGAACCCCCAGAAATTGACATTTATACAGAAAACATTAAAGATATGATTCTGATAAAAGTACAAGATAGAGGTTTGGGAATGAGTAAGGTAGCTCAAAAAAGAGTTTTTGAAAAGTTTTACAGAGAGCATACAGGTGATATTCACAATGTAAAAGGGCACGGTCTTGGATTAGCTTATGTAAAACGAATTGTGGAAGACCATAATGGTCAAGTTTATGTAGAAAGTGAAAAAGGTAAAGGAAGTACCTTTATTATAAAAATACCCCTAATTAATTAAGATATGGAAAATATAAATAAAAGAATACTCTTAGTTGAGGACGATTTAAATTTTGGAGCCGTTCTAAAAGATTATTTAATGCTAAACGACTTTGATGTTACATTGGCAAAAAACGGTATGGAAGGTTTTGAAAAATTCAAAAAAGACACCTATGATTTGTGTATTTTGGATGTGATGATGCCTTATAAAGACGGTTATACATTGGCAAAAGAAATTAGAGAAAAAAATAGCGAAGTGCCTATTATTTTCCTAACGGCTAAGTCTATGAAAGAAGATGTTCTAAAAGGATATAAAGCAGGTGCTGATGATTATTTGAACAAACCTTTTGATTCGGAAGTGTTGTTGATGAAAATCAAAGCGATTATTCAACGTAAATCTTCTGATGTAAAAGCAGAACAAGTACAATTTGAATTTAATGTGGGGCAATTTCACTTGAATTCTAAACTACGTTTCTTAACTTTTAAAGGTCAGGAACCAATTAAATTATCTACTAAAGAGAATGAATTACTAAAAATGTTGATTCTACATGAAAATGATTTGATGCCAAGAGAATTAGCCTTGACTAA
>JAHEBK010000306.1 GCA_024642295.1 Flavobacterium sp.
CTTATCTAGCGGAAAAGAATTCCATGTTCCTAAATACGCAGCATTCATTGATATAGTTGCTAAAGAATACAAAACAAAATTTATTATTGGTCATTCATGGGGCGGAAAAACTTGTTTGTATTACCAAGCAAACTACAACAATCCAACCATTGAAAAAATAGTAATCTTAGGTTCTCCTAGTGATTTCAAAATCATATTAAACAACTATATCAATTTATTGAGTTTAAATTCTTCAATAACAAAAGCATTAGAAATAAAGTACACTACCCTTTTCCAGAAAGAATTGGACGAATTTACGGGAAAACATTTTGCTTCCAAAATAAAGACCAAAGGACTGATTGCTCATGATACAGATGACAATGTGGTACTCTTTGGCGAAGGGCAAAAAATTGCCAATGCTTGGCAAGATGCTGTTTTCATTGAAACCAAAGGACTTGGTCATAGTTTACATGGCGAAGAATTGTATCAAAAAGTATATCAGTTTTTGTTTGAATAAAAAGTCAATGGCATAAATCAGCTGCAATGGCAATGGCAACTACAATGACAATGACAATTTAAAATAATATAAGTCAACAAAATATACGTTTCAAAACAGAACTTCTACCATCATTTTATCATTACTTCTTTTTATTTTTTTGTTATTGAAATTGATTTCTGCTATTGACATTGATTACTTCTTTTGATTTTTTGAAATTGAAATTGAAATTTATTTTTGCCATTGAAATTGCTTACTTTTGCAGTATGGAAGAAAATTTAAAACGCCTCAATAAATTCATCGGAGAAACAGGATTCTGTTCTCGTCGTGAAGCTGACAAATACATCGAGCAAGGTCGTGTTACTATTAATGGAAATGTGCCTGAATTGGGAACCAAAGTAGCTCCTTCTGACGAAGTTCGTATTGATGGTAAATTAATCCGTGAAAGCCGCGAAAAACCAATTTATTTAGCGTTTTACAAACCTGTAGGCATTGAATGCACTACTAATCTGGATGTCCAAAATAACATTGTAGATTACATTAATTATCCCAAACGTATTTTTCCTATTGGACGATTAGACAAAGCCAGTGAAGGTTTAATTTTTATGACTAATGACGGCGATATCGTCAATAAAATTCTTCGTGCCAGAAACAATCACGAAAAAGAATATACCGTAACCGTAAACAAACCCATTACCGACCGGTTCATCGAACGTATGGGAAATGGCGTTCCTATTTTGGATACGGTAACCCGTAAATGTAAAGTAGAACAAATCTCTAAATACATTTTCAAAATTATTTTGACTCAAGGTTTGAATCGCCAAATTCGCCGTATGTGCGAATATTTAGGTTATGAGGTAACGGCTTTGAAACGTATTCGAATCATCAATATTTCGCTTGATGTTCCTGTAGGTCGCTACCGTGATTTGACCGATCATGAAATCAAAGAACTCAACGAATTAATTGAACCTTCCAGCAAAACCGAAGAAGCGAGTTTACCCAAAATAGAACCTACCAAGAGAAAAACAGAGTTCATTAAGAAAAATGACCCTAGATTTAAAAAACGGGGGGATTATTAAATACTCACAATTTTCACAAACAACAAAGCCCAATATTTTCAAATCTTGGGCTTTGTAATTTATTGTATGTTACTTATTATTCAAACATTCATAGTATCCCACTTTCGACAAAAAGTTGCGCTTTTTATATTCATAAATATTTTCTTCCCTAGATACTTCATTATATTGACCATCTAGTTGATGCAGCTCAAAATAAGCTCTTCTCGTTTGATCATTGTAATTTAATTTACTCAAAAATACAGGATCAACTCCTTTATTCACTTCTATATTATAATTGGTTATTAAATTTCCCCAATTAAAAAAACTACATATTAACAAAAGACCATAAAGACACCAAATCATTTGATTAAAAAGATAGGCATTTGTCTTTTGCTTATTAATTTTGATATAAACAAAAATCAATCCAACCAACGTCAGTCCCAAAAAGGCATAAACACCAATTCTTTTATAGGTCATACCGTAATGAATGATATATTCTGAATTTTTAATTGCCGAACTTATGATAAGCACTGCATTCAATCCTATCCAAATTTTAGCCAATATTTTTAAAAGAGTTGCTTTTAAATCAAAAATAAATTCTTTTTTGAAATAAAACAAAATCACTCCTACTGCCATAATAATTGAAATAATTACTGCATTAACTCTATCATGTGTAGCTGAACTTAATGAAGTAATGGGTGAAATTTTAAAAAACTGCTCATAATTATAAGTAATAATAAAAATCAGTAACATCAAATTAAGCAATATCAAAGAAATCTCGCCGCTTTTTCTTTCAAAATCTATATCTAAAAATGAAAAACTAGCTTTAAAATCTTGCTTACTTTCTTCTGTAAAATCATTGTCTAGTTTTTGATTAGTATTTATGAAATAATCTGGAATCCAATAATTCCAAAAACTGAACGAAACATAAAATCCAAATATTGCTATTAAAATCAAATCAGTAACGTCTAAATCCAATTCATACTCAAACAAACTAGAAAAGGTTTCACTCCCAAAACAATAAGTAATAAAAAACATAACTAAAAAAAGACATGGAATCAAGAAATAAGCAATTATTTTTTTAACTCCACTATTACCAATTTTCATTTCTGGCAACCACTGTCCAAATATAAATGGCCTACCTAAAGTTGTAAAAGCATTAATAAAGACAATAGGTATACATTGAATCTCTTTAAGTTTATGGTCTTGATTTTGAAATTGTAAAAAAAACAAAGAAAAGAACAATGCTAGAAAGGAAACAAAATCTCCATACCAAGCAAAAGCTAAAATTGACAAGAAAGAAGTTAAAAGTAGTATTTTAAACTTTTGACTTTTTTCTTTGAAACTAATAAAAATAAGCAACAATAATGCTATTGCAAAAACTGACAAATTAACCCCCACTTCCTCTTTATAGAATAATAGAGAAAAAAGAACTGTTGATCCTAAAATTAAATGATGTTTTTTCATGTTTTAAAATTTAAAAGTACTTTGTATTTCAAAGTAATTGATTAAAAAAAAGG
>JAHEBK010000307.1 GCA_024642295.1 Flavobacterium sp.
AACTCGTGCTCAAATGTACAAAGGTCATTCGGACTGGTCGCATATAGCTAGAGTGAAAAACAATCCAAGAATTACCATGCCTATTTTTGGAAATGGAGACATTGACAGTCCAGAAAAAGCTTTATACTATAAAAATGAATACGGTATTGACGGAATCATGATTGGTCGTGCCGCTATTGGTTATCCTTGGATTTTTAATGAAATCAAGCATTTCTTCCAAACAGGGGAGCATTTAGCAAAACCCACAGTTGTCGATAGAGTCGAAGCCGTTCGCAATCACCTAACATGGGCAATGGACTGGAAAGGACAACGTTTAGGAATTGTAGAAACACGCCCTCATTATACCAATTATTTCAAAGGAATTCATTCTTTTAAACAGTACAAACAAAAACTAGTCACTCTAGATACTCCTGAAGAATTGTTCGCTGTTTTGAACGAGATTGAAGAAGCCTATGCAGGATATGAGGTAGTTTAGTCCTATTTTTTTTTTGGCACTAATTCACAAAATACAATGATGAATTTTATGAATTCGTGCCCTGTGAAGCGATTTTAGGTAAACTTCATAGAATTCTACAACTTTATCAATTTTATTTCTAAATACGTAAAATAAATACTACTTTCGCAAAAAAAATAATAAAATGAGAAAGTGTATTGTTCTAGTTTTTGTTTTGATAAATTTTTTAACAAGTGCTCAAGAAACAGAAAAAGTATCGGTTGAGGAAAATTTATTTGGAGTACAGTTAGGTGTTATTAGTGCCAGTTTTCAATACGAAACCAAATTAGCTAGAAAAATCACACTTTATTCAGAGTTGGGGTTTGGCTTGAGTTTTTTAACTATAAAAAATGATGACCCTGCTATCGACGACGAAAAATCAACTATAATTTTTCCTTTTCTAAACCTAGAGCCTCGGTGGTATTTTGGCTTAGATAGAAGAGTAAAATTAGGTAGAAACATAAGAAATAACAGTTCGAACTATTTATCTTTAGCGACTACTTTTTATTCAAATGAAACGTTGCTGTTAAATACAGGGGATTTTAATGTTACTCCACAATTATCAATTGTACCTCAATTTGGTATTAGAAGAGCATTTGCAAAAAACTTTAATTATGAACTTTCAGGAGGAGTAGGATATGGATACAATTTCTTTGATGATGCTAAAGGTTGTAATTGTAGTCATAACAATACTGTAATTCATATCCAGTACAAAATCGGTTATAACTTTTAGGGACTTTATCTCTGAAATCTGCTTACTCCAGCAATCGTTCACTCACCCTGCTACTCGCAATCAACGAAGCAATAAAACCAAGAACGATAATCGTTCCCATAACAATCGCAACATTTTCTAGCGAAAATACCACAGGATAAGCCAATGTTGGGGTAATCATAATCCATTCAAAGTGTTGTTGCAAAAGTACAATCACAATTCCCAAAGCCAGACCAATTAATCCACCAAAGAAACTCAACAATGTTCCTTGAAGCAGGAATATCTTGCGCAAACTTTTGATTTCGACACCCAGATTAAATAAGGTTTTTAAGTTTCCTTTTTTGTCGAGTATCATCATAATCAAAGCGCCAATCAAGTTAAAAAGTGCAATAATAATGACAAGAGTAAAAATTAAATAGACGGCAATATTCTCGGTATTTAACATCTTATATAATGACTCATTGAGTTGAGCCCTGTTTTTCACGGTAATTTTATTATCGAATATTTGATTCAATTCATCTATAATCAAACTTTCATCAGCTCCCTTTTTTTCTTTGATTTCTATACCCGAAATTTGGTTGCTTTTATATTCTAATAAATCTTGAGCGAGACCCAAATCGGCAAAAACGTATTTAGAATCTAAATCTTCACTTATGGCATAAATTCCCACAGGATAAATAATAGTTTTGTTAAAAGCGTCTTGAGAAGAATTAATACCACCACGGCCAGGTTTTGGGACAAAAACTTCCAAATTCGTATTGTAATCCAACAGTCCTATAGAAAGTTTTTGAGCTAATCCGTAACCTATAACGACTTGAGCAGTATTGTATTCAAACCACTGTCCGTTATAAAGTGTTTGTTCAATAGGGTTTACTTTTGGGAAATTTCGATCAATACCTTTTAAATACGTCACTTCTTGCTTGTCACCATAGACAAACAAAACCCGTTCCTCAATAATTTTAGAATAAGAAACAATGCCTTTTAGTTTTTTAAGTTGCGCTTCCTGATTGTAATCCACCGTAAACGATTTGCCAAGCGTACTGCTAATTTTCAAATCGGGATCAATGTTATTAGTAAACGATAGACTAAAAACTTTCAGCCCACTAAATACAGACAACACCACAAACAAAGCCATAGCGCCCACAATAATCCCCATACTCGCAATGCGGTTGATGATATTAATGGCACTGTTTTTACTGTTGCTACGAATGTAACGTTTGGCTATGTAAAGCGGAAAATTCAAAAGTTAGAACTGTCTTCTTTTGTCTAATAAATCCCTGTTTTCAATTGGATTTTCTTGATTTTTCAGGGCATTATCAATTTTTTCAATGTAATCCAAAGTGTCATCTACAAAGAAAACCAAGTTCGGCACACGACGTAATTGTTTGCTAACACGCTGTGCTAAATCATGCTTAATCAATGCCGTATTTGATTTTATTGCTGCCAATGTTTCTAATGCTTTTTCCTGAGGAAAGATGCTTAAATATACCGTTGCCACTGATAAATCAGAAGTTACAGCTACTTTGGATACTGAAATCACCAAGTTGGTAACCCCGTTTTTTCTCACTTCACCTTGCAAAATGTCAACCAAATCTTTTTGGATAACTCCGCCTATTTTTTTCTGTCTGTTTGTTTCCATACTGCAAAAATACTACTTTTAAGCATTAAATAAGCAAAATTAAGAAAACCTAAAGAGTCTAAGTTTTTTCAGGAGCTATTTCCAGCTATCCGCTATATCTTTTTATCCCGAAAAAAAATCGGGATAAAAAGGATACCGCTTCTGTCTGGGCTAGGGAAAATTATACACGAGTTGTACTGTTCTGAAATCAAAAATCGTTAAT
>JAHEBK010000022.1 GCA_024642295.1 Flavobacterium sp.
TGAATCGCCAATTCGAAAATTGGCACCCTTTGCTGATATAGCACACAAAAAAGGCCTAAAAGTTTATCACTTAAATATAGGTCAACCAGATATAAAAAGTCCAGAAATAGCCATTCAAGCCATCAAGAATATTGACATGGACATTATTGAATATGGCCCATCAGCTGGATATGAAAGTTATCGAAAAAAACTTGCACAGTTTTATGTCGATCAAGATATTGCTATCAATTTTGAAGATATCATGATTACTACTGGTGGTTCTGAAGCGTTACTATTCGCTTTAGGAAGCATTATGGATCCAGGAGATGAAATCATCATTCCTGAACCTTTTTATGCAAACTACCATGCTTTTTCAGAAGAATCAAGCGCTACTGTTGTTGCGGTAAGTACTACCATTGAAAATGGTTTTGCTTTACCAACGATTGATGTAATTGAAAAAGCGATAACGTCGAAAACAAAAGCTATCTTAATCTGTAACCCAAGTAATCCGACAGGTAATTTATATTCTGAATCCGAAATCCAACAACTTGGTGATTTGGTTAAAAAATACGATTTGTTTTTAATTTCTGACGAAGTATATCGTAAATTTATTTATGACGGGGATCCATTTTTCTCTGTGATGAATTTAGAAGGGAAAGAGCAAAATGTCATTATGATTGACTCCGTATCTAAAAGATACAGTATGTGTGGTGCACGAATTGGATGTATGATTACTCAAAACAAACAAGTAATTGCTACAGCAATGAAATTCGCACAAGCTCGTTTATGTCCACCTACAATTGAACAAATTGCATGTGAAGCAGCTATTGACACTCCTCAAAGTTATTTTGACGATGTAATCGAAGAATACAAAGAGAGAAGAAATACCTTAATCTCCGAACTTAGTAAAATTGAGGGCGTTGTTGTTAATAAGCCTAAAGCTGCCTTTTATTGCATCGTTCAATTACCAGTTGACAACACCGAAGACTTTGCTCGATGGTTGCTTGAAAGTTATGAACTAAATGGTGAAACTGTGATGGTTGCACCAGCTGCAGGATTCTATTCGACTCCTGGCATGGGATTGAATCAAGTACGTATTGCTTATGTTCTTAAAAAAGAAGATTTAATCAAAGCTGTTCACATTTTAAAACAAGCGATATTTGTTTACAACCAACAAAAAGAAAAAAATATAGCAGGAGCAAATTGCTAATAAACCCAACCATAAAGTGCAACGGCAATTACTAAATACTAGTTTTGCCGTTGTTTTTTTTAACAATAAAAAGAGTATTTAACAATAAAGTGATTTTAAATTAATTATTAAAACCTTTAGAAATTCTTTAGTTTTTATTAATTATCTTTACCGCCTTAAAATATATACCCTTATAATAGTAGTTTTTGATGATACAAAATGAAGAAATGCATGACGAAATAGGAGATAATCATATTGGTTCATGTGCTAAAAATCCAGTCCGAGAGGACGCTTTTGATATTTCTGACGAAGAAAAAATTGAAAAAATAAAAAAAGATGTTGAAAACATCCTGCAAACACTAGGAATGGATTTAACTGATGATAGTATAAAAGGAACTCCAAATCGTGTGGCAAAAATGTTTGTAAAGGAAATTTTTGGAGGATTAAATCCGTCCAAAAAGCCGAAAGCATCTACATTTGAAAACAACTACAAGTATGGTGAAATGTTGGTTGAAAAAAATATTACTTTATATTCAACTTGTGAGCACCACTTACTTCCAATTATCGGTAGAGCACATGTGGCTTACATTTCAAGCGGAACGGTAATAGGTCTTTCTAAAATGAATCGTATCGTTGAACATTTCGCAAAAAGACCGCAAGTTCAAGAACGCTTAACCATGCAAATTGTACAAGAGTTACAAGAAGCTTTAGGAACTGAAGATGTGGCTTGTGTGATAGACGCTAAGCATCTTTGTGTGAATTCACGCGGTATCAAAGACATTGAAAGTAGTACCGTGACTTCTGAATTTGGCGGGAAATTTAAAGAAGATAAAACTCGCAGAGAGTTTTTGGATTATATAAAATTGGACACTAAATTTTAATTGATTGCACTAATGCCCTAGCCCTGATGGAAGCGGTATCCTTTTTATGGCTTTTTCTGCCATAAAAAGATATAGCGGACAGCAGGAAAAAGCTCCAAA
The DNA here is from genome assembly GCA_024642295.1 of Flavobacterium sp. Classification (GTDB taxonomy): domain Bacteria; phylum Bacteroidota; class Bacteroidia; order Flavobacteriales; family Flavobacteriaceae; genus Flavobacterium. The sequence continues at coordinate 2,149 of JAHEBK010000022.1, forward strand.
AAAAACAAAAATGCCTTTATACCGTACTCAAACATTAAAATTATACAATTCACTTTCGGGAGAAAAAGAAACGTTTATACCTATCCATGAAGGAAATATAGGCATGTATGTTTGTGGGCCTACCGTTTATAGTAATGTTCATTTAGGTAATTTGAGAACTTTCATGTCATTTGATGTGATTTTTCGTTATTTACAACATTTAGGTTACAAAGTGCGCTATGTGCGAAACATTACTGATGTGGGACATATGGTAGACGATGCGGATGAAGGGGAAGATAAAATTGCAAAAAAAGCCCGCTTAGAACAACTTGAACCAATGGAAGTAGTTCAACGCTACACTGTTGATTTTCACGAAATTCTAAAAGCGTTTAACTTCCTTCCTCCTAGTATCGAACCTACTGCGACAGGACATATAATTGAACAAATTGAGATTATCAAAAAAATCATCGATTCAGGCATTGGTTATGAGGCAAATGGTTCCATTTATTTTGACGTTGTAAAGTTCAATGAAACCAATCATTACGGTAAATTAAGTGGCCGTAATATTGAGGATATGCTGGCGAATACCAGAGATTTAGACGGACAATCTGACAAGAGAAATCCTCAAGATTTTGCTTTATGGAAAAAAGCGGAACCGCAACATATCATGCGTTGGCCTTCACCTTGGAGTGATGGTTTTCCAGGCTGGCATCTTGAATGTACAGCCATGAGTACTAAATATTTAGGCAATCATTTTGATATTCACGGTGGCGGAATGGATTTAAAATTCCCTCATCACGAATGTGAAATTGCTCAAAACGAAGCCTGTACAGATCAAACTCCAGTAAATTACTGGATGCATGCCAATATGTTGACATTGAATGGCAAAAAAATGGCGAAATCTACAGGCAACAATATCTTGCCTGGCGAAATTTTATCAGGAAATAATTCAATCTTAAGCAAAGCTTTCTCGGCATCGGTAACACGCTTTTTCATGTTACAAGCACATTACAGAAGCATTCTTGATTTTTCAGACGATGCTATTGTAGCAGCTGAAAAAGGATACAAACGATTGATGGAAGCGATGAATTCATTCCCGCAAATTAATCCTAGCGCTACTAGCACAATTGATATTCCGTCATGGAAACAATTATGCTATGATGCTATGAATGATGATTTCAACTCCCCAATATTAATTGCTCAATTATTTGAAGGCGTTCGTTATGTAAATTTACTAAAAGACGGGAAAGAGACTTTGAATAATGAAGATTTCAAAATATTTAAAACTGCAATGGAAGCTTTTGTTTTTGATGTTTTAGGGTTAGAAAATGAAAAAGCAGGTAATAGTTCCAATGATAAATTAGAAGGCACAGTAAAACTCTTAATCGAAATGCGTAATCAAGCACGATCAGATAAAAATTTTGCTTTATCAGACCAAATTAGAGACCAATTGTTAGCAATTGGCATCCAATTAAAAGACAGTAAAGAAGGCACTAGCTTTTCTATATAACTTAGATTTAGGTTTGCTTTTAACACTGAAAGCAAACCTTTTTTATTAACGAAGGCTATCAAAATGAAAATAACCACTCCATTCATAGTTCTTGTTCGGTTTTACCAAACGGCCATTTCGCCTTTTACCCCTGCTAGTTGTCGTTTTGAACCTACTTGTTCCTCTTATATGATTGAGGCTCTTCAAATTCACGGTCTTTTTCATGGTGGTTATCTAGGATTGAAAAGGATTTTGAGTTGCCATCCTTGGGGAAAAACTGGCTTCGACCCTGTGCCTCCAAAAAATTGCAAGCATTAATAATTTCTATTTTTAAGACTGTTAAACTGTTCTTAAGAAATAGTCATAAAAGCAATTTAATATTGATACTCGAAACAAAAACAGTATTTTTACGCCAAATTAAATAAATAATGACACACGCTTTAAACATCGTTTGGAACCCATCAGAAGGTATTGATTTAGGATTTTTTATGATTCGTTTTTACAGCCTTATGTTCGTAATTGCCTTTGGACTAGGTTGGTACATTATGAAAAAAATATTTGAACGCGAAAATGAATCCATTGAGAATTTAGACTCTTTATTTGTTTGGACCGTTTTAGCCACTTTAGTAGGAGCCAGATTAGGACACGTTTTTTTTTATGATTGGGAATATTTCCGAAACCATTTAGCCGAAATCTTTTTACCATTCCGTTTTACACCTCAATTTGAATTTACAGGATACCAAGGTTTAGCCAGTCATGGTGCTGCCATATCTATTATTATTGCTATGTATTTCTATAGTAAAAAAGTAATTCACAAGCCTTTATTATGGATATTAGACCGTGTGGTAATTGCAGTTGCAAGTGGTGCTATTTTTGTCCGTTTTGGTAATTTTTTCAACTCTGAAATTGTAGGTAAAAAAACAGATTCAGCCTTTGGAATACAATTTATCAGAGATCAATTTAGCCCAAGAGAAGCCGTCTCATTGACAAATATTCCAAATCCAACAGAAGCTTATTCTGCTATTGCAAACAATCCAAAATTTGCAGCTTTGCTACAACAGGTACCTCTGAAGCATCCAGCACAGCTATACGAAGCGTTTTGCTACATCTTTGTCTTTGCACTTTTATACTTTTTATATTGGAAAACAGAAGCTAGAAACAAACGAGGATATCTATTCGGAATGTTTTTAATTTTACTTTGGACTATTCGATTTATCGTAGAATATGTAAAAGAAAGCCAAGGAGGGTTTGAAAGTGCATTAGGTTTATTCTCCACTGGACAATGGTTGAGTATTCCATTTATAATAATTGGTTTCTATTTTATATTTACTGCTGATAAACCTGTTAAAATAAACTAAGAAATTTTTAGTTTTATAACAAGCAAAAAGGGAATTCATGATGATGAATTCCCTTTTTGCTTGTTATAAAGTACCTTATTATCTTTTTAAAGAAAAGTGAGATCTAAATTTTTTCACTACGTTCTGCTCTACATAATCAATAACAAACCAATAATCTGTTGCAGGCATTGGATTTCCATTGTAATAACCATTCCAACCAGCACCATTTGGTCTAACTTCAGCCAATAACTTACCATAACGGTCAAACACATTAATTCTAGCGTTTAAATCATCTCGTAAAGAATCTATATTCCAGGTATCATTAAAACCATCACCGTTTGGAGTAAAAAACCTAGGAAAATCAACAACAAGGATATCCGATTTAGATAGTGGCAGACTACAACCTGCTGGATCAACAACAGTTACGGTATGCAATCCATAAGAAACATGTTCAAAAATAGGACTAGATTGAAAAGGTCCAAAATCCAGTTGATATAAATAATTATCTGGCAAAGTCGCACTAATAGTTACAATTTGATTTTCAGCAAAAGCTTGTGAAACTGTCCATTGGAAATCAACCAAAGCATTGGATGCTTTAACGGTTATTGGAAGTATTATAGTACTAGCACATTGACCAGCATCTGGTGTAAATTCATAATCAGATGTTCCTACAACGGCAGTATCAACAAATGAAGGACTCCAAGTTCCAGTAATTGCTGGGCTATTATCGGAAGTCATTGGTAAAATATAATTTCCAGAATTCTCACATAATTCAGAAGGCACTGAACTAAAATCTGGATCAATAATTGGATTAACAACTATAGTTAAACTAGCAGTATTAGCACATTGACCTGAATCTGGTGTAAAAGTATAAGTAGTTGTCATTGTATTGTCTAAAGCAGGTAACCAACTTCCTGTATAGAAATTATTTGAGGTAGTGGGCAATGGCGCTAACACATCCCCTGAACAAATTGGAGCAACAGCAGTAAATGTTGGATTTACTTTGGTATTAACCGTTATGGTCATCGTAGTTGTTAATGCACATTGTCCTGGATTAGGGGTGAAAGTATAGGTGTTAGTTGCAGTATTGCTTACTACAGGAGCCCAACTGCCAGTAATTCCATTATTTGAAGTTGTTGGTAAAGGAGCAATTACATCACCTGAACAAAAGGGTCCTACAGGAGTAAATGTTGGTGTCACATTATTTGGAATCACTGTTATCGTTGCAGTAGTCGTTGGCGATGTAGTACATTGCCCAGGAGATGGCGTAAATGTATATGAGCTGGGACCTAAAACAGCAGTATTCACTGAAGCAGGGCTCCAAGTACCCGTTATTGGAGGTGTATTATTAGAACTCGTTGGTAAAGTATATACTGTTCCTTGGCAAACCGTAGCAGGTATGGAAGTAAAAGAAGTTGTAACCAATGGTTTTACAGTAACATTTAAAGTTTGAGACGATGCACAAGGATATAAAACGGGATCAGGTGTAAATACATAACTACCACTAGCTGTATTGCTTACAACAGCAGGTGACCAAGTACCTGAAATACCGTTGGGTGAAATTGGTCTTAAAACAGGAGGTGTTGAACCAGAACAAATTGGAGGAATTGCTGCAAAATCAGGATTCACAGTTGTAGGGCTACAAGGCACAGTACAAGTAATTATTGAAATATTACAAGGATAGAATGTATGAGTTAAAACTAAAGTAATAGATTGACCTGGTGACAAACCAAATACCTGTAAATTGCTAGGACTTGTAGTACCCGTAACAGTAGATCCGCCCGGAGTAATATAACGGTACGAATATAGATTAGGTATGCCAGGAGTATTAGTCCAATCAAAAAAAACAGAGGAAAATTTATCGGCAGGTGAGATTTGTGTTGGGTCACATCTTAATAGTGGAATAACAAATCCAATATCAGGAGAAATAGTAACCACAATTGCAGCACGAGTACTTTCGGTAACACCATCCGTTTGACTCACATAATAAGTTGTAGAACCTAAGGAACTAGTTGAAGGGGTAGGTGCTGTAAAAGATGGAGTACCTCCTGAAGGAGATGTTCCATACCAAATTAAGGTGTTACCTGGATCTGCGGTAGCTGTTAATGGTGAAGCAGGACTATTTTGACAATAATAGATTGGTGAATTTACTACTGGAGGAGCTGGAGCCATTGGTTTCATAGCTAAATTAGATTCAGCTATTACCGTTTTATGAGACACCCTGTTACTATAAGTCTTTTGAGAAATATTTAAAAAAAAGACTAAAAGAAATAAACTATATACCGACTTAAAAATATCTTTCATTATTCTAATTTTAAATTGAATTAACTGTATAATCTCATTATTTCAATAATGAGTAAATATATAAAATATGAGCCTCTTATAAAATTAAAACCATAAATTATCGTTAAAATACACCATTTAAGTCAAATCCGTAAAATCAATAAAAGTATTATGATTAAAAAAGAATAAAAACATAAAAAACAACAAAATCTACAACTTATACTGAATTCCAAATTCTATGTTTTTAGTATTAAATCCTGCATTGGAACTTTGTAAACTCGCATTGGATACATGCCTAACATTAGGACTTACTTCAATTTTGAAATTATTTAATTCAAATGACAAACCTATTGCAAACACATCTGAAAAAGCAAAACCTTTAGACAGTCTTTCAGTTTCAACATCAGAAATCATAGGACCTACACTAGCTTGAGCAAAAACACTGAAGTACTTATAAATTGGCTTCCTTACCAAAAAACCAATATTTAAAATATATTGATTAATATCTTTTAACTTAGTAAATCTTTCCCTTCTCTCAATATAATTTTCTTCATCTGGTGTTACAAAGTAAAAATTCAACAACTGATGTGTCCCAAAATTAACCTCTGGTTGAACAACAACCTCATAACTAAAGTTTTTTGTGCTTTTTAAATTATAATTCAACACCAGTTTATAATAATTATTGGTAAAACTGTAATTACGGTTCTTAAATTCACTACCAAAACCAGTTCTAATACCTATACTAAAATCATGATTCTGTTCTTGTGCGTTTACACAAAAACAACTCATTAGCAATACCAAAATTAGTAGTTTATACATACTTTTCTTTTGATTCATTTTATATTGTTTTAATAAAAAAGGGAATTATTTTAGCGCTAAATACATTTACAAAAAAAGACCCAACTAAAAGTTGAGTCTTTAAATATAGTAACTTAAATATTTTAAGCAGCTTCGTGTTGTTTCTCAACAATTGTTTTATCCTCTTGAGAAATAGTATCCACCAATACTGGCGTAGCAATAAACAATGATGAATACGTTCCAACAATAATACCAACTAACATAGCGAAAATAAACCCTCTGATTGATTCACCTCCAAAAACAAACATAATTAACAATACTACAATCATTGTCAAAGAGGTATTGATGGTTCTTGACATCGTTGTATTAATAGACTGATTTACAATTTCAGCAAAGTTTCCTTTTGTTTTACCAGCTAAGAACTCACGAACCCTGTCAAATACAATTACAGTATCATTCATAGAATATCCAATAACTGTTAAGATTGCAGCAATGAAATGCTGGTCAATTTCCATTCCGAAAGGCATAAACTTATAACACAATGAATAGATTCCTAACACAAAGATAACGTCATGCGCAACAGCTACGATAGCACCTAAACTATATTGCCATTTTCTAAAGCTTATCATTAAGTACAAGAAAACTAATCCCATTGCTCCTAATACAGCCCAATAAGCATTGGTTTTGATGTCCTCTGCTACAGTTGGCCCTACTTTCGAAGCTTGTAGAATACCCACTTTTTTACCATCATAAGCATTAATAAACTTATCATAAGTTAAATCAGCTGAATAATACTGTTTCAAGTTTTCAAACAATAACTTATTCACTTCTTCATCAGCTTTAATTCCGTGCTCTTTAACTTTATATTTTGTAGTGACTTTCAATTGATTGTCACTACCAAATACTTTTGCTTCTGCACTACCAAATACTTTTGTCAATTCTTCTTTTACCAACTCAGCTTCAACTGGTTTTTCAAAACGAATTTGGAAAGTTCTACCTCCTACAAAGTCAACACCTTGATCTAAGCCATTAGTAGATAATGAAACCACACTTACTACAACTACAATTGCCGAGAAAATATAGGCTAATTTTTTCTTTCCTAAGAAATCAAAATTGAAGTTGTTGAATATTTTTTCAGAGAACTTCGTAACGAAAGTTAAATCATTTTTAGTTCTTAAATTTCTATCTAAAAAGATTCTAGCGATGAAAATTGACGTAAACAATGAGGTTGCAATACCAATTAACAAAGTAGTAGCAAAACCTTTAATTGGTCCTGAACCAAAAATAAATAAAACCGCACCAGTTAAGATATGCGTAACGTTAGCATCTGTAATAGATGACATTGCTCCTGTCCAACTATAAGAAGTCTTAATTGCTTCATCGAGTGATTTTCCTGCTCGCAATTCTTCTTTTGCCCTTTCATAAATGATAATATTCGCATCTACTGCTGTACCCATTGTCAAAACTATACCTGCAATACCAGGCAATGTCAATACTGCACCTAAACTTGCTAAGATTCCAAAAAGGAATAATAAGTTTACCGCTAATGCAATATTTGAATACCAACCTGCTCTACCATAATATACCATCATCCAAAGTGAAACGATAAGCATCCCAACTATAGCTGAAGTTGTCCCATTATCAATTGCTTCTTGCCCTAAAGATGGCCCAACCACTTCTGACTGAACAATATCTGCTGCAGCTGGTAATTTACCTGCTCTTAATACATTTGCTAAATCTTTCGTTTCAGTCACATCAAAAGTTCCTGAAATCTCTGATCTTCCACCTGCAATTGGTCCACTTGAAACTCCTGGTGCAGAATACACAATATCATCCAAAACAATTGCAATATTGCTTTTTTGAGTAAATGCTCTACCAGTCAATTCTTCCCAAGCTTTAGCACCTTGTCCGTTCATTTGCATAGAAACAGAAGGTTTTCCTAATTGGTCAAATGAATCTTTAGCATCTGTAACAACACCACCACTCATCGCGGCAATATTATCTCTATTTCCTCTTAGTGCATATAATTCTACTGCATCTACATTTTTATCTTTTGCATCTTTGATGGTAGTCAATTTACCCCAAACAAATTTTGCATAATGAAGTTCTGGAGCCAATAAAACTCTAATGTCAGCTCTTTTCAAATAACTATTAACAACAGCTGTATCTTTTGGAGCAAATAATCCTAAAACTGGACCACCACCTTGTGACAACATTTTATCAAACAAAGGATTATTTCCTGTTTTAGTTGCAACTGTATCTTTAGCATCAGTCAATAAAGCACTCAATGAATCTTTAACAACTGCTTTCTTTTCAACTTTATTAATTTCAGTCTTTTTTAATGCCTCATTTGCAGCCATTAAAAAATTACCCATTTCGTCAATCTTATACGTTTCCCAAAACTCTAATTGAGCAGTACTTTGTAATAATTTTTTAATTCTATCCACATCTTTAGCACCTGGCAATTCCACCAAGATACGTCCAGATTCTCCTAATTTTTGGATATTAGGTTGTGTAACACCAAATTTATCAATACGTTTTCTTAATACTCCAAAAGCACTTTCAACAGATTCGTCAACTTTTCTTTTGATTACTTTTTGAACCTCAGCATCTGACATTTGAAAATCAACACCACCTTCACCTTGTAAAGAACGATTAGCAAAAATATCAGGAGAAGCTAATTTTACCGTCCCTTTTGAATTTGCAGCAAATGCATCAAAGAAAGCATCAATATAGGTTTGATTCCCTTTTTGATTTGCTGTAGCGTCTGCTAAAGATTTGTTGAATACTGGATTTTTAGAGTTATTAGACAACCCTTTCAAAATGTCTTTTACAGATATTTGCAATATCACATTAATACCACCCTCTAAGTCAAGACCTTTATTTATTTGTTTGTCTTTTACTTCATCATAAGTAAAATCGGCAAAGCCTAAGTTAAATACTTTTTCTTTTGCAATTGAATCTAAATATTTCAATTCCTTTTCAGAATCTCCTCCTGCAAAAGCTTTTGCATCATCTTTAATTGAGCTTGAAACAAATGTGAAAGAGAGCTGGTAAATACTTACCAATGCAAATAGAATTGCAAAAAATTTAATAAGTCCTTTATTCTGCATTATTACTAAAAATTAATTATTTTATTATTTATTTATTTTTGTTTTAAACCCTTAAAGCAAGTCTAAATCCATTTTTTTCAATCTAAAAAGAGAAAATAAGAATTGCATTATTTTAATAAACCGAGCAAATATATAATTCTGGTTCAGACTAAGCAATTTATTTATGAATTAATCTCAAAAAAAAGACTGCAAAAGTGCAGTCTTTACTTTTATTTGG
>JAHEBK010000308.1 GCA_024642295.1 Flavobacterium sp.
CAATCCATCATATAAAACCCCGTTTTCACTTAAACCAATTAAATGTTCTGTCCATTGTTTTATTGAACTGTAGTTGTTTTGTAAATGTCTTACATCTCCTGTAAAAAGATACATATCCCAAGGAATAAATACGATTGCACTTCCCCAGTCTGGAGATGCGGCACCAGAGTTTCGTTTTCCAGGAACAATCATGGTAGGGATTCCAGCAGCTTTTACTTTCGTAGAGCGATCCATAAATGATTTTCCAAAATGTAATATCTCGCCCGTTATTTCAGATGCTGTTTTAATGTCATTTACATACTTGTTCCACATAGTCGCTGCATCAAAATTGTACATGGTATAAGGTACTGTAAGATGCGCATCACCTGTCCAGCCACAACGTTCTCTAATTGGGCAATCTACAGGAACACCCAAAACGCTACCAATTTGAGTCCAATAAGCCATTTCAAAAGCTTTGTTCAAGGTTTCATTTGATGAAGAAAAATGACCTGTGATAGGCATATCTGTATGGATTACCTTACCCGTTAAAAGATCTTTTGAAGGTGAATCAGTTTTTAATTTTCCGTTAGTGATGGTAACTTCAGCATATCTAAAGCCATGGTTACTAAACTTAGGTTCCCAACTTTCCTCGCCGTTTCCTTTACAAATGTAATTATCTGTTTGAATTACTTTGGTAGCATTGACACCACTTGTTTGAAAATTTAATTCTCCAGTGCTTAATTTATCCTCTGCAAATCGAATACTAATTAAAGTGTTTGGAGTAGCATTAACTTTTAATGTTGCCCAACCTACTAGGTTTTGACCAAAATCGTAAATGTATTTTCCGTTTGCTAATTTGGTTACAGACTTGGTATTAACCGTATTTAAAATTCTGCAAGGAGGAAGTTCTTGAGCAATCAATTGACCACCAGGAGGAGATAATACGATGGTTGGTTTCCAACTGTCTAAATTTGTATTGTTTTTCGCCCATGTACTATCATGTAAATTGGCATCATAATTTTCACCAGCATAAATGTTTGATGCTGTTATACTACTTGGTTTGCATAGCCAAGTATTATTTGTTGAAATTATAGCTTTTGTACCGTCAAGGTATGTTATTTCAAGCTGCGCAATCAATTTTGGTTGTCCATAACTCAATCCTTTTGGACCCCAAACAACATCTTGATTGTAAAATCCATCACCAAGCCAAAAACCAATAGTGTTGTTGCCTTGTTCTAATTTGTTAGTAATGTTATGCGCAATGTAAAAGCTTCTTTTGTCATAATCTGTTTGGGCAGGTTGCAAAACCTCGTCTCCAATTTTATTGCCATTTAACCATGGTTCGTGTAGTCCTAATCCACAACTGTACAAAACCGCTTTTTTTATTTTTTTGTCTAACGAAAAAGTTTTACGAATCCAAATGGCTGATTTTTTTCTGGTTTTGGAATCCATCCCAATCCACTTTCCTTCCCAATTGGTGTTCTCTTTTAAGCCAATTTGAAACAAAAATGGAGCACTCCAATCTCCTTTATTTTTATCGGAAAATACGGGTCTAACTTGCCAAATAAGTTCTGTTTTTGCAGTATATTTTGTTAGGTCGAAATATAAATACGGTCCATTTTCAATAGGGACATAAGTAGTTTCCAAGTCATTTGATATGGATGCTACTTGGTTGGTGATTTTTACTTCGTATCCAATGACGCTTTTGTTGTTAATTGTTGAGATAGGTTTCCAAGAGAGTTTTACCGAATTTTGATCTGTAACTACCCAATTGCTAAAGCCATCCACTTTTAACTGCGTTATGTTTTTTTCGTTTTCAAAGTTGGTCTGTGTGTTTAATTTTTTACAGTTAAATAGTGTAAAGATTAAAACTCCATAACACATCCAATAAGCGACGCGTTGTTTCTTAAATATTTTCATTGTAAATTGTTGGTATTTGGTTAGCTGTATTTATTTATAATTATAATTAAATCTTCTATCTGGTGCTGAATCTCCATCTAAAAAGAAACCACTAATATCTTTTAATTGCGATGGGTTATCTGCCCAATGAAAATAGAATGATGTTTTTTCGATAATTTTAATAGGAACTGCAATTTCTAATTCATTGTTTTTGTATTGGAAATCTATTTCGGAAACGGTAACCCATTTGCCTTCTTCCCATTTTTTAAGGGTTGTTTTATCTTTATTAACAATGTTGTGATTTATGATAAAATCATAACCTTCCCAGCCAGTATTTTTATTCTTATCGATATCAATAAACAACAGCATCCAATTTTCATCAGAATATTTGGTTAAGTTCTTATTTGTTTTGGCATAGAAATACACATAATTTGCATCATTGGTAACTCTACTTTCAACAATATCATTTCTTCCTGTTTTGTTTTTAAAGGTGGTGTCTGGGTCAAAACCTTCATGATTTCTAGTTTCTGTATCTCCAAAAAAGTCTTTATAGACAGGATATACCTTTTGCCATTCTTCAAAATTGTTATCCATATTTATAGTAAGGGCAGGGGAGTAGTCTTGCGGTTTTTCCATTCCTTTAAACTTTCTAATATTGGCAACCATTTGATAGTAATAGTTGTCTGTAGATCCATTTTTCATTGGGGCAATGTCTCTATTGAACTCTTTAGTGAAAGCATCTACAAAAAACGAACTTCCTGCTTTTAATGGTTTTCCAGCAAAATTTTTCAAATCTTTATCACTAATAAACCGTTGCGCAACCCATTCATTCCACTGGGTTATCATAATGACTTGAGGGTTTACTTCTAAAGCTCGTTTCCATTGTTCTTCAAAAAACAATCCTTGGTCTGTATAAGGGGTTACGTAATATTGATTAACTTCTGGCTGTTTTCCATCATGAAAACTTTTACCCTGAGCTCTTGTTGGGTGGCTAGCCGCAGATACCGTTATTTGTTCTGGTATTTCAGGATTGGTACTCCAACCATAATCTTGTGGATAATTGTCTATCCATTGCCAATGGTTAGGCTCGGTTTTGGTTTTTGTCCATGCCCAGCTGTATTTGATGGTGAAAAAATCCTTCACATCTTTACGAAGA
>JAHEBK010000023.1 GCA_024642295.1 Flavobacterium sp.
AAAGATATTGAAACGAATTCCTTGTTGCGCTTTTACATCGCCATCAATAGTAATATCTGACATCTCCCAAATCTTTGCCCAAGCATCAATTTGATTTTGTAGCAATTGGTTGTAACCAATTGCCAAAGCATTCTGAATAGCTTTTTCAGCTGCTTCTTGGGTATTATCGTGATTCAATGAAACGGTGTAACCACCTAGCTTTTGAATGCTTGATTTTTGACCTTTAGCAACGGCTACTTCATAAGTGAATTGAACTTTATCTGAGGTTTTGGCTGTAGCCAATGGAGATAAGTTCAGATTCTTGTCATTTTCTAAAATGCTATTTTGCATAAAAGTCGTGACTTTAAAATGTGTTTTGAAGGTTTGTGCTGTTACAAAAGCTTGATTATCTTGTTGGTTTACATCTAATGGTTCCCAGAATTTTTCATCCCAGTTCGCGTCTTCGTTCGTAACTCCAGCATCAATGTAAGGCTTGTAAATGATTTTAGCATCCTTGTTTAAAGGCGTAATTTCATAATTGATAACACCTACTTCGTCTAAATCCAAAGAAAGGAAACGACGAATATTTACCAATATTTCGGTTCCATTTTGTAAAGTGGCTATAAAAGAACGGTTGTACCAACCTTCTTTCATGTTCAATTCACGACGGTAATCTGTTATTTTTGTACAATGATGTAAGTCGAACGCTTCGCCGTTGATTTCGATATCTATTCCAATCCAGTTAGGGGCATTCAATACTTTAGCAAAATATTTTGGATAGCCATTTTTCCACCAGCCTACTTTGGTTTTATCAGGATAATAAATTCCAGCGATATAGCTTCCTTGAAAAGTTTCTCCAGAATAGTTTTCTTCAAAATTAGCACGTTGTCCCATGGCGCCGTTTCCAATGCTGAACAAACTCTCGGAAGATTTTACTCTTTCGATGTCAAATCCTTCTTCTATGATGGACCAATTGTCTGGTTTTATATAATCTTGATTCATAGTGTCGTTTTTGAGGTTTTTGTTGTTTAGACCAACATTTAACCGATTTTTTTATTAATTAGATTGTCTATAAAGCGCGTTTCAATATGGGTAAAATCTTGAAATACATATCGAGCTTCATGCAATGTTTTTTCTTCACCAATTCCTACGCTGATCATTTTTCCAATATTTGCCGCTTGAATTCCTGCAATGGAATCTTCGAAAACAATTGATTCTTCTGGAGTCATACCTAGGTTTTTTGCGGCAATCAAGAAAACTTCGGGGTCTGGTTTGGCATTAGTGACATCATTCCCATCAACAATGGAGTCAAAATAAGAAAGGATACCTGTTTTTTCCAGTATAGGTCTAGCGTTTTTACTGGCTGAACCTAGAGCAATAGGTTGCTGTTTTTCTTTTAGATATTTTAATATAGGAAAAACGCCTGGAAGAATTTCATTTTCATCCATATCTACTAAGTAGGATAGGTAGTCTTCGTTTTTTTGAATCAACCATTTGTCTTTGTCTTCTTGTGAAGCTTCTAGATTTCCTAAACCTAAAATAATATCAAGTGAGCGAACTCTACTTACGCCCTTTAGTAATTCGTTATGTTCTAGTGTAAAATCAATTCCTAACTTGTTGGCTATTTTTTTCCAAGCCAAAAAATGATACTTGGCAGTATCTACAATTACCCCGTCTAAGTCGAAAATAAAGGCTTTTTTAGTCGTCATATTTCTTTTTTAATTGTCTTAATTTTCTTTTTGAGCTCCTTGTAAATATAAAAATTTATTTGAAAAAAGAACTTTAGAACTATGAATTAAAACGTAAAATTGTAACTAATGTAGATTTTAATTCAATAATCGAAAAATTCATTGATTTGGGTGTTATAGATTGCTTAAAAAGCAAAAAACCCAATTCTCTCGAATCGGGTTTTTGTTATTGTTATCGATAATTATCTAATTTCGTTGTTTTGAATTAAATCAATATATAAATTGATCTTATTTTTTAATTCTTTTCTAGCAGTGATAAAGTCTAAGAAACCATGCTCTAATAAGAATTCGGCAGTTTGGAAACCTTCAGGTAAATCTTTACCAGTGGTATCACGCACAACGCGAGGTCCTGCAAAACCAATTAAAGCACCAGGCTCAGCGATATTAATATCACCTAACATGGCGTATGAAGCTGTTGTTCCTCCAGTTGTAGGGTCAGTACACAAAGAGATATAAGGTAATTTTGCATCAGCAAGTTGTGCTAATTTCACAGAAGTTTTAGCTAATTGCATTAATGAATAAGCAGCTTCCATCATTCTGGCACCACCTGATTTTGAAATCATAACAAATGGAAGTTTGTTTTTGATTGCATAATCAATTCCTCTAGCAATTTTTTCACCAACCACAGCTCCCATAGAACCTCCGATGAAGGCAAAATCCATGCAGCATACTACTAATTCTTTTCCTTTAGATTTACCTACACCTGTTCGAACTGCATCTTTTAGTTTGGTTTTTTCCATAACATCTTTTAGACGATCTACATATTTCTTTGTGTCTACAAATTGTAAAGGGTCTTTAGAAGTTAAGTTTTTATCCAATTCAACAAATTCATTGTTATCGAATAAAATTTCAAAATAGGTAGCACTACCAATTCTAACGTGAAAACCGTCTTCAGGACTTACGAATAAGTTACGTTCTAGTTCCTCAGCATCAATAATTTTTCCAGTTGGAGATTTGTACCATAGACCTTTTGGAACATCCATTTTGTCTTCGGTAGCAGTAGTAATACCTTTTTCTTGTCGTTTAAACCAAGCCATAATTTTAAGTTAAAAGTTAAAGGTTAAAAAGTTATACGTTATGGGTTAGGCTATCAGTAGACTATTAACCCATAACTTATAACTATTAACTTTAAAGTGTATTCACATTATTTAAGTCTGCAAATGCTTGCTCAAGTCTTGTGTTAAATGTTACTTCACTTTCACGTACCCATTTTCTTGGGTCGTAATATTTCTTGTTAGGAACATCACTACCTTCAGGGTTACCGATTTGAGTTTTTAAGTATTCGATATTTTTTACCATATAATCACGAATTCCTTCTGTGTAAGCAAATTGTAAGTCAGTATCGATGTTCATTTTGATTACGCCATAGCTAATTCCTTCTCTAATTTCTTCAAGAGTAGATCCTGATCCACCGTGAAAAACGAAATCTACTGGGTTGCTTCCAGTGTTGAATTTATTTTGAACAAACTCTTGAGAGTTTTTTAAGATTTTTGGAGTTAATTTTACGTTACCTGGTTTGTATACTCCATGAACGTTGCCAAAAGCAGCAGCAATTGTAAATTTTGGACTTACTTTAGAAAGTTCTTCGTAAGCATAAGCTACTTCTTCAGGTTGTGTGTATAATTTAGAACTGTCAACATCGGAGTTGTCAACACCATCTTCTTCACCGCCTGTAATTCCAAGTTCAATCTCTAGAGTCATACCCATTTTACTCATTCTTTTTAGGTATTCTTTACAGATTTCGATATTTTCCTCGATAGGTTCTTCGGATAAATCGATCATATGTGAAGAAAATAGAGGTTTTCCAGTAGCTGCAAAATGTTCTTCTGAAGCGTCTAATAAACCATCAATCCAAGGTAATAATTTTTTAGCACAGTGGTCAGTATGAAGAATTACGGTAGCTCCATATGCTTCTGCTAAAGCATGTATGTGTTTTGCTCCTGCAATACCACCCGCAATTGCTGATTTTTCGTTTGCATTTGATAATCCTTTACCAGCGTTAAATTGAGCACCTCCGTTAGAGAATTGAATAATAACTGGAGCGTTTAATTTTGCTGCAGTTTCAAGTACTCCATTTATTGTGCTTGAGCCAGTAACGTTTACTGCTGGAAGAGCGAAACCTTTCTCCTTTGCATAGTTGAAAATTTCTTGAACTTGATCTCCAGTAGCTACGCCCGGTTTAATGTTGTGTGCCATCTTAATTGTTTTTAGTTAAATTTAGCTTTTAGTTGAGACTGCAAAAATAAGAATTAAATAGCATTAGAAGGGGTAATTTATACCAAAATTTAAAACAGACTTAGAAAATTTATAATCTGTAAACCATTTTTCTTCTGATTTATTGGCTGGATTAAAGGTTTTGAAGCCTAAATCAAACCGAACTACAAAAAAGCTAAAATCATAACGTAAACCAAAACCTGTCCCTAGCGCTAAGTCTCCTAAATCTTTCAAATTATTGAATTTTGCATCTGGATCAATTATGTTATCCTTTATATTCCAAATATTTCCTGCATCTGCAAATAGAGCACCTTTTAAATTGCCGTAAACGTTAAATCGAAATTCCGTATTTATAGCGATTTTCATATTGGCTTCATTGAAATCTAATATAGATTCAGTCTTTCCTGGTCCAAGGCTGTATGGTTGCCAACCTCTATTGTCGTTTGAGCCACCGGCAAAATAACTTCGTGAAAATGGGATGTAATCAGAATTGCCAAATGGTATTGCAATCCCGAAAAAGGTTCTTAAGGCTAATACCTTTTGTCTAGATAAATCCCAGTGTTTAATGTAGTCAAATTCAGTTTTTACATATTCAGAATATTCTAAATTAAAAATATCGTAATTTCCGTTAGCATTTTTAGCCAATCCAGTAGCTTTTGCAATCAGTGAAAGTATGGAACCGGCAGATTCAATTTTTGTTTTAAATTGATAAAAATTATTATCCTTTAAATCTTTTTTTGTGGTTTTTGTAAACGAGTAATTTGAGGCAAGTATGAAATTGTTTTCACTTAATCGAAATCTTCGTTCGGTAATACTAAGAATTCTCTTGTAGTCAGTGTCTTGTGGGGAAAGAACTGGAGTAGTGTTTCCTGTAAGAGCATTAATGGTAAATAATGCTGTTCCGTAATCAACCGTAAGGTCATTATTTGCATCTACATAATCGGGGTTTGTATTGTATTTTTTTGCAAGTTCATTTAAGGCGTTGTAGGAAGAGCTATATACATTAAAATAATTTTGTGGATTCAAATTGTTTACAAATTGAACATTAAATAAGTCTAACCTGGCAGAATTATTTTGTTTTGGAGTCCAATTATAAGTAAATGCACCTGTAAAATTTTCTTTATCTAATCCAATATTTCTTTGTTTGGCAAATCCTAATGAAAGTGTTGTAGATGGAATCATGCTTTTTGGGATAATTTTCTCTGTGTTAAATGGGATTACGATTCTAGGAAAATTCAGTTTTATATCAGCACCATATTCTAATACATTGAAGAATTGGTTTTTAGGATTGGCTAAATCTTTTGAGGATCCAACGTTTTGTCTAACGGAAATTTGTAGAGTTTCGGCTCTGTTGAATACATTTCGAATAGTTTCTGATATACTGAATCCAATACCGAAATCTTGTATATTAGAGTGCGTTAAATCTAATGAGGCACCAAAACTATATTTTTTTCTTGGTGTCAAATATATTTTGGCAATTAATGAGCTATAAGTGGTATCTCTTTTATCTACTTCATACTGAATACTCGGATAATTAAAAATTTTAAGGTTATTGAGATAACGTGTAGTAAGAACTGTTTTGTAATCAGCAAAATAGCTTCCTTTAGTTATAAAAACGGCATCAGTTATAGCGTAAGGTCTGTATTTTAATTTTTCATGACTGTATAAGTTGAATTTTTCATAGGTGGTGCTATCCGTGATTTTTTTATTGTTGTTGTTGGCTGAATAGTCAGTGAATATATTTACGTCACTTATCTTATATCTTTTAAAGGGCTCTGTTACAGTGGAATCTTTTGCCTGATAAGTATAGTTATTTATGATTAGGTTTACGTTTGCTTTGTTTTGTTTTTGAATAGTATCAATGTTGAAATTGATATACGTTGGTTGGAAATAATAGACGCCATTATTTCTAAAATGGGTTGCTATACGGTTTTTTTCTTCTTCAAAATCACTAGTTTTGTATTGATTTCCAGATTGTAAGAAGCTGAAATTTTGTCTGGATTGAAATAATGAATCCAAGGCAGGTGTAGCAATTGAGGTGCTTATTGTATCTAATAAGTAGGGTTTTCCAGTCGTGATATTGTATTTTACTTGAGCTCTTTTGTGTCTTAAGCTGTCAATTTCATAATTAGTTTTAATATTAAAAAAGCCATTATTAAAATAATAATATTTAAGTCTTGAAACCGATTTTTCGGTTTTAATAGAGTCTATAATTACAGGAGGTTCTCCCGTCTTTTTCAAGAAATCATGTATGCCATGATACCAAAATGATTTTCCTAACTGATTTACTTGTTTCGCAGACAACCACTTTGATTTGCGTTTGTATTTTTCAGGATTAGCTATGAATTTGGCTTGATATGTAGAATCTGGATTTAGATTGGCTAAGTTGTATAGGTTGAGTCTTAATTTGTAACCTAGTAAAGTTCCATTTGGTTTTTGGTACAATTGATCTGTCACAATTTCCTCAGTAATATGTTTGTTATTTACTAAAATTTTATTTCTAGTAAGTAGTAGTTTGTTTTCAGGAACTCTTTTTTCAGCGTTACATGCGGATATAATTATTCCAATTAGAATAATAAGTGATATTTTTGTTGAAATTTTCTCCAAGGGTTCTAAAATATTTAATTCAAAAGTACATATTTTTATGGTTAGTAAAAACCAAATAAAACTAATAACTAGTTTACAGCAAAAAAAGTATCGAATAGCACATCAATTGTTTATTGCTGAAGGCATAAAAGTAATTCAAGAATTATTGAACTCTAATTTTGAATTAGTCAATTTATATACTACCAAAGAGGATTTTAAACAAGTTCATTCTTCTCAAAAAACAATTATTTCAGAAGCAGATTTGAAGAAAATATCTGCGTTGTCAACTCCTAACAGTTGTCTGGCTGTTTTTAAAATTGCAGATGAAAAACCTATTGTAAATTCAGGGTTGATTTTGGCTCTCGATTCTGTTCGTGATCCTGGGAATATGGGCACGATTCTTAGGCTTTGCGATTGGTTTGGGATTCAACAGCTACTATGTACTATGGAGACGGTTGATATTTATAATCCTAAAGTAGTGCAGGCAACCATGGGGTCAATAGCTAGGGTTAATGTGAATTATGTTGACTTGAAAGCGTATATTGAAAATGCTAAAGGGCCTGTTTTTGGAACTTTTATGGATGGTGAAAATATTTATAAAACTACTTTGCCTCAAGAAGGAATTATTATTATGGGAAATGAAGCTAATGGAATTTCGCCCGAGTTAGAAAAAATAGTTTCAAATAGGATCGCTATACCTCGTTTTGGAGATATTCAAAAAACAGAAAGCTTAAATGTAGCAACAGCAACGGCAATTGTACTAAGCGAATTTAAAAGAGAATATTAATTTAATGAAAAGTAAAATTAATTAATATCCCTCTACTTTTTAAAGATTCAATATTACTTGTCCAAGGACTGTTAGGGTCGTTATCTCGAATCAATTCGTCTTTAAGTCCGAAAAGACCTCTAATGGATGGTGAAAATATAAAATATTCAGAAAATATATCGATTCCAAAACCTAATTCGTAACTAGAAGTCCAAGCTTTAACTCGGAATTTTTGTTCAAAATTATCATCTTTCGTTTTAGAATTACCGGATAAATTAAGTGTTGAAGATATTCCGCCAACTAAATAAGGACGTATATTTCCAGTTCTCAATGATGAAAATTTTAAAAGTAATGGAAAGTGAATATAAGTACTGTTTACTTCTCTAAGGATGTCTACCTGATTGGTAAAACCAGGAAAAGATAAATTTCTTTTGGCATAATATAAACCAGGTTCAAATCGTAAGTTGATGTATTCATGAAGTTTTACATCTGCAACAACTCCCACGTTAAAGCCAGTGGTTTTTTTGGTTTGAATATCTTGGCCAACATTTTTATAATCTATTTTGAAATCAAATGAATTAAAACCTAAATAATAACCAAAATAGAGTCTTTGTTTTTGGAAGTTTTCTAAATGAATGATAGGATCTTTTCCAAAAATATGAGTACCTGATTGAGCCATTACATTAAGCGATAATGATAGAGTAATTAAAAATGTCGCTATTTTTTTCATAAGAAAAGTTACTGAATGGTCTGAATTTATTTTTTTGATGCCGAATAGATTGTTGCAACTCCAAATGTTTGAGGCATTGCTATAACATTTATAAACCCAATTTTTCTTAAAATATTGTTTAACGCTTCGCCATAAGGGAATTGTGCCGCTGATTCAGATAGATATCCATAGGCAACAGTATCTTTTGAAAATAATTTTCCAATAAGAGGTAAAATATTTTTGCTGTATAAATTATATCCTTGTTTGTATGGTGTTTTTTCAGGAATTGAAGTTTCTAGTATTACAAATACACCATTCGGTTTCAAAACTCTTAAAATTTCAGACAATCCTTTTTCGAGGTTTTCAAAATTACGAACTCCAAAAGCTACAGTTATAGCATCAAAAAAATTATCTTCAAATGGGATGTTTTCAGAATCTGCCAAAACCATTTCAATCGTGTTTGAAAGTTTCTTAGCTGCAATTTTCTTTTCTCCAACTTCAAGCATTCCTGCCGAAATGTCCAGTCCAATTATTTTTTCTGCATTGGTCTGTGCCATTAAAATAGCTAAGTCTCCAGTTCCAGTTGCAATGTCAAGTATGGTTGTGGGATTGGTACTTTTAATGATATTTAGAACTTTTTTACGCCATTTTACATCTATACCAAATGATATTACGCGATTTAAATTATCGTAATTGCCCGATATAGTATCAAACATTTTTGCGACTTGTTCTTTTTTGCTTAAGGTTGAGTTTTTATATGGGGTTATTTTTTTTGACATTGTGTTATTGATTTTTTTACAAATATAATACAATCTCCTTCGAACTTTAATTTAGATTAGGAAAAGCCCTGAAATATAATTTTTATTGATGATTTAAAAATCACTAAAAGTGGGTATTGTGTTCTACTATTTAATTGTCGAATTTTACATTGTAAATATTAATATTTATGCTCAATGATTATTAAAGGAATGTCAAGTCAAATCAAATGGTTAATTTTTGCGTTAGTTTTATCGTTTGTTCTTGTGGGTGGTTTTGACAGTACTGTTTTAAAAAACAGTAATATGTTATTAGCGCAAAATACGTTCTTAGGATTAAATTTGTTTTTGGAAATTTTAATTTTCTTTGTCTTTAGTACCTTCGTGGTATTTGGTATTAAAGGCTATTTTGAGATGTTTTCTCAAAAAACCTCAAATGTTATTATCTTCACTACTGGAGCTATATTGACATTTGTGATATTAATATTAAGTTGTCAAATTCTACTTTAAGAGAGACTGCTTTCCGAATCATTGAAAAACAAGCACCCTAGTTCTCTAGGGTGTTTTTTATTTTTTAGTATACGTTTGATAGGTGTAATCAAAAATATGATTATCGTCTTTTGAGTTAAACTGTGAATGGGTTAGCTCCCATTCTTCAGGGTTAATTTCAGGAAAAAATGCATCAGCCTCAAAATTATGATGTACTCTTGTAAGTTCAATTTTATCAGAGTACTGAAGAGCTAGTTTATAAATTTCACCGCCCCCAATAATAAAAGAATCTTCGTTTTTTGGGCAAATAGCCAGGGCTTCGAGGATGCTTTTTACGACTATGCAACCCGCTGGTTTATAATCAGCTTGACGACTGATAACTATATGTGTTCTATTGGGTAGTGGTTTTGGGAAACTTTCAAAAGTTTTTCTTCCCATAATAATGTAATGTCCTGTAGTGAGTGATTTGAATCGTTTGAAATCATTTGGTAAATGCCAAACAAGTTCGTTGTTTTTACCTAAGGCATTATTTTCTGCAGCTGCAGCAATCATTATAATCATTTTGCTTTTTATTTATGGGTATTCTCTTCGTTTATTTTTTTTTGTAATTCGTTTAGTTTTCTTTCTTGTAATGAGACTAAACGGTCTATTTGTTCGCGTTCCCAATTTTTATTCATAAATCGATCCGTAATGTATACTTTTATGAAATGTAAAAGGAATAGAAAGGCCCAAATTGTAATTCCAAATAGAAGCCAATTTTTATTAATGTTAATAGTGAGTATTTTAGTTGCTAAAAAAAGGAATAAACTTGTAGATATGAATAAAACAAAATGATAATAAAGCCTTTTTTTTTGTTTAATTCTTCTCCGGGCATATTCATATAATTCGTGTTGATCTCTTTCCATAGGTTGAAATTTAAAACATAAAGATAAAATTTAATTTGGAATCAAGCTGTTTAGAGTAATTTTTAGTTATTTAGAATGGGATTTATTTTTTAAGATGTTAAAATATAGGCGTTAATATTTGTTGAATGTGTTAAAAATTAACAGCTTGAGTGTTAATATACTAAAACTTTACTTCGTTTGTATGAGTTTGAATATATTTTATTTTCTTTGTCCCATAATATTAAAAATGAAATAGTTATGTCAATTAAGAAACAATTTATAAAATCAAAGCCAGTTTGTAAAGTTACTTTTTCTATCGAAGCAAAAGATGCGTCTAATGCGTCAGTTGTAGGAGATTTTAACAACTGGAGTGTTGAAGAAGGAGCTTTAAATAAATTAAAAAACGGAACCTTTAAAGGTGTTTTTAATTTAGACTCAAATGCTTCATATGAATTTAAATATGTTGTTGATGGTGTTTATGTTAACGATGAAGAAGCTGATTCTTTCAAATGGAATGAATTTGCTGGTACTGAAAATGGAGTTTTAGAGGTTTAATTTTAAACTGAAACATTTCCTTTGATGCCTGCATGTGGTTCATAGCCAATTAAGGTGAAGTCCTCAAAGTCAAAATCAAATATGTCTTTTATTGCGGGATTCAGTATCATTTTTGGTAATGATTTTGGTTCCCGTGATAATTGTAATTCAAGTTGTTCGAAATGATTGTTGTAGATGTGTGCATCTCCAAAGGTGTGTATGAATTCGCCTAGCCCAAGATTGCATACTTGAGCAATCATCATAGTTAGCAATGCATATGATGCAATGTTGAATGGAACACCTAAGAAAATATCAGCACTGCGTTGGTATAACTGACACGAAAGTTTTCCATCGGCTACGTAAAATTGAAAAAAAGCGTGGCAAGGAGGTAATGCTGCTTTGTTATTAGCAACATTTTCTGAAAATGATTTTGTGGTGTCAGGAAGAACGGATGGGTTCCAAGCTGAAACAAGCATTCTACGGCTGTTAGGGTTGGTTTTTAATTCATAGATTAAATCTTTTATTTGATCAATTTCCTCGCTATTCCAATTGCGCCATTGGTGCCCGTAAACGGGACCTAAATTTCCATTTTCGTCAGCCCAAGCGTCCCATATTTTAACGCCATTTTTTTGAAGGTAATCAATATTGGTATCTCCTTTTAGG
>JAHEBK010000309.1 GCA_024642295.1 Flavobacterium sp.
AATACCAATATATCTTAAAATTTTGACAAAAAAAAGAATCGGGCAGAAAATAAATTCTGTCCCGATTCAGTCTTTTTTAGTTCTACATTTTGTTTCAATCTAATTCAATTGTAGTATTGATTTTGCCAAATTATTTTTTAATAAAACGCTCATTGGCAACAGCGCCATTGTCAAATGTAATCCTAGCGATGTAAATTCCTGTATTTAAATCACTAACATTAATCTCATTTCCTTCTTTTGGAGAAGCTATATTTTGACCTAGCATATTGTATATTTCTACTTTGGTAATGTTTTGTTCAGAGCTAATAGTTAATGTGTTTTGTACTGGATTTGGGAAAATAGAAACAGTATTGGTATTGTTACCAAAAGAGTTTACACCAAGTGTAGGCTCTTTGATATAGGTAAAAGTTGCGGCAGTATTGTCAAATGCAATATAATCGTTATTATTAGCATTCGTACTTTTAACTTTGTAGCTAAAACGAATTTTATCGAATGAATCTGTAATCACTTTAGATAAACTAACATTTTGCCAAACATCTGCAGCGGTAACTTTAATCGAACCTGTATTATTTGATGATATAACAGCATCAAAAGCATCATATAGGGTGTATAGTACTTGGATATCAAGGTTGGCATTGTTTGATTTTACATCAAAATTCACATCAATCTTGCTAGGATTTACGGTTTTTGAAAAATCATAAACTTGATTGTCAAGAAGTTGATTGCCAGATGTTGTTGGTGTTACATTATATGTTAATTGACCTGCATTTGAATCATCATAGCTTGAAGTTATTGAAGCATCAGATTCACTTCCAGGAGTTCCACTTACCGACCATGGACTTAATCCTGATTCAAAATTGGGGTTGGTAACAAATGAATTTTCTGTTACAAACTCTTTTAATATGATGGCTATTTCGTCAAACTTGATTGTGCCACTAATACCTGTCCCAACACCATATTTAGCTCTAATTGTAATTTGTGAAATTCCATTGGAAGCATTATCTGGATTAATTGGTAATTCAACCAAAAAAGTGGACATCCCAGAATTTGGAGCAACAATTGGCATTGTAAAATCGACAGAGGTTCCATTACCAAAATTAGTGCTGCCTGTATCAAAGTTTCCAATTTGCCAAATTGTTCCAGTAGTAGCATTTTCTGCAACAATTTTAACAAATATTTTTTTATTTGAAGCAACCGCTAGAATTGGAGAATATACTTCACTTCTAATAGAAGGAAATCCTACTGTTGAACCTTGTCCTGTCCCAATTAGCGAACCAGTTGTTGGATTGGTTCCGCTCAATGATAATCCTGATGCGGTCCAGCCTTCTTTGTTGCCATCGGTATTAAAGGTGTAATCTTTCAATGTCTGAGAAAATCCTAAATAGGGCAGAACTCCCAGTAGTAATAAAATGTAAACTTTTTTCATGATTGTTGTTTTTTGATAGTAAATAGTTAGTAATTATTGTTTTAGTATTAATAATTTGTCAAGACTTGTTGTGTTGTTTAAAAAGGTGGTTTTGAGTACATACAAGCCATTGTTTAGGAAAGGTAATTTTAGAGTTTGATTGTTAGTTTCTATATTGTACCGTTCTCCGTTTAAATTGTACAACTCTATTTTCTGAATTTTTTGTGTAGTTGTAATGTTTAAAAAATCAGTAGCAGGATTAGGGTAAATTGTTAAATCATTTATTTTGTCAAAACGGTTAGTTTTCAAGCTTGTCCCTAAAACGGCATTTTTAACATCCTCTACCCAAGTTCTATCGGTTACTTTGTAAATTGTTTTTCCTGCTTTATCCCCTGCATCCCAAACAGTAAATGCAAAACCTAAATCAATTGCTTTTTGAGCTACATATTGGTGATAGGCTACACGTGAGCTGTTTTCAGGTCCGCCATAAGCGCCATAGGTTTTAGTAGAATAATCATATCCTCCTTCATTATCTGCTCCAAATTCTCCTAGTAGTATAGGAATATTATTGGTTTGTGACCATGATTTCACAATGCCAAAATGGTTGTCAACACTGGCTTTGTCTTCTGGTGTTCCCCAATCATAATCATTATCATTTTGCCCAGCCGAAGCGGTAAAAGCTCTAGGCAAATAATAATGGAAGGTGGCAATCAAATAGGAGTCATTATGTACATAATTGTTGTTGTTTGGATAAGAGGTTCCCATTTGCAAAGGGGCTTCGTAAGAGTTTTTCTTTCCACCATTTACAATAACGTTTCGAGTTGGGTTTGTGGCTCTGATTATTTCTAATACATACGTATTTGTTACGTCAACCTCGGCTTCACTCATAGAGAAATAGGCTTCGTTCATTACTTCAAACAACAGATTTTCAGATTTGTTTTGAAAACGATTTGAAATAGCAGTCCAAATAGCTTTAAAACGATCCACAGCAGCCTGACGATCAGCACCAGTTTTATAATCGGGATTTGGAGAACCTCCTATTGTAGCTCTGTAACTTTCCCAAAACCATTTGTCCCCATGGACGTCAATTATCGCGACCAGGCCTTTTGACAAAGCCCAATCGGTTACGGTTTCAATTCTATCTAGATAAGAAGATTCAACAGCATATTGTCCTATTGAACCTATATAATTTCCGCTTCCATCTTTATATGTAACATTTTCTAATTTGGTTGTGTGTTCATCAAATCGTATTGGAATTCTAACGGTTTTAAAACCAGCAGTTGCTACATCATCAAAATAAGATTCTTGTACTGCTGGAGCCCAATTGCCTTCAAATGGTGCACTCAGTGTATTACCTAAATTGATTCCTCTGCCCATTCTTACCACCATTTGTTGAGGAGTGACTTGAGAAAAAATGCTAGAGCAAGAAATAAAAAAAGTTATTAAACAATATTTTAAGTAGTTTTTAATCATTTGGGTCATTGGTTATATAATGTATATCTGGTTTCTTTTTCTGAAAATTTCAGCTTCAAAAAATAAATTAATTATTTACAAGTCTTTGTAAATTAGCAGAGTGTAAAATTAGAGTGAACCTCAGTTACAGAGGTTCATTTATT
>JAHEBK010000024.1 GCA_024642295.1 Flavobacterium sp.
AATCTTTAGTAGTAATTGGAGGAGATGGTACATTTACAGGGGCTTTGATATTTAATTCTGAATATAATTTTCCAGTGATGGGAATTCCTGGAACTATTGATAATGATATTTTTGGAACAAGTCACACATTAGGGTATGATACTGCATTAAATACAGTTGTAGATTGCATCGATAAAATTAGGGATACAGCCAGTTCACATAATCGTTTATTCTTTGTAGAGGTAATGGGTAGAGATGCTGGTCATATTGCTTTAAATGCAGGTATTGGAGCAGGAGCAGAAGAAATATTAATTCCTGAAGAAGACTTAGGATTAGAACGTTTGTTAGAGTCTCTTCAAAAAAGTAAGGCTTCAGGAAAATCATCTAGTATAGTTGTTATCGCTGAAGGAGATAAAATTGGGAAAAACGTATTCGAATTAAAAGATTATGTTGAAGCTAATTTACCTGAATATGATGTTCGTGTATCTGTATTAGGTCACATGCAACGTGGCGGAACACCTTCTTGTTTTGATAGAGTACTTGCTAGTCGTTTAGGTGTTAAAGCTGTAGAATCATTACTGGATGGTGTGTCTAACTTTATGGTAGGGTTAAAAAATGATGCTGTAAACTTAACTCCATTATCATTAGCAATTAAAGGAAAATCAGAAATTGATAGAGAATTATTGAGGGTTTCTGATATAATAACAACTTAATAAAAATTACAGCAATTTTAATAATTAAAATTTGCTTTTAATACATAACAAAAATAAACACTAAATAAATAATAAAATGTCAAAAGTAAAATTAGGAATAAACGGATTCGGTAGAATTGGAAGAATTGTTTTTAGAGAATCTTTTAATAGAGATAATGTAGAAGTAGTAGCTATCAACGATTTATTAGATGTTGATCATTTAGCTTACTTATTAAAATATGATTCAGTTCACGGTCGTTTTGATGGTGATGTGGAAGTGAAAGAAGGAAAATTATACGTTAACGGAAGAAATATTCGTATCACTGCTGAAAGAAATCCAGCTGACTTGAAATGGAATGAAGTTGATGTTGATGTAGTTGCTGAATGTACTGGTATATTTACAACTATTGAAACTGCTAATGAGCACATCAAAGGTGGTGCTAAAAAAGTAATTATTTCTGCACCTTCTGCTGACGCTCCAATGTTTGTAATGGGAGTAAACCACGAAACTGCTAAAGCTTCAGATATTATTGTTTCAAATGCTTCTTGTACAACAAACTGTTTAGCTCCATTAGCTAAAGTTATCAATGATAATTTTGGAATTGTTGAAGGGTTAATGACTACTGTACACGCTACAACTTCAACTCAAATGACATCTGATGGTCCTTCTAGAAAAGACTGGAGAGGTGGACGTGCTGCTGCAATAAACATTATTCCATCTTCTACTGGTGCTGCAAAAGCAGTTGGAAAAGTTATTCCAGAATTGAATGGAAAATTAACAGGTATGGCTTTCCGTGTACCTACTGCTGACGTTTCAACAGTGGATTTAACGGTAAAAGTTGCTAAAGAAACTTCATACGAAGAAATTATGGCAGTTTTGAAAAAAGCTTCTGAAACTACCTTGAAAGGAATTATGGGGTATACTGAAGATGCAGTTGTGTCTCAAGATTTTATTTCTGATAAAAGAACTTCAATTATCGATGCTACTGCAGGAATTGGTCTAAATACAACATTCTTTAAATTAGTTTCTTGGTATGATAATGAGTATGGATATTCAAGTAAATTAATTGATTTATCAGTTCATATTGCTGGATTAAAATAATCAGTTAAATACATATAATAAAATCCCGTTATTATTATTTAACGGGATTTTTTTATACTTTAGAATTTAATTAACTTACATAGATAACTATAAAACCAAAAGAGATGAGATTATTAGTGGATAGTGGTTCAACAAAAGCTGATTGGGTTGCGATAGATGATGCTGGTAAAGTATTGTTTACAACACAGACTTTAGGATTAAATCCAGAAGTATTAGAAAAAGAAGTAATTATTGAGCGTTTAAATGATCGTTTTGATATTTTTCAAAATAAAGATATAGCAACTCATTTGTTTTTTTATGGTGCTGGATGTGGTACTGATAGAATGAAAAATGCGCTTACTACTATTTTTAAAGAATATTTTTCTAATGCTGCCATTGTAGTCGAAGAGGATACTTATGCTGCAGTTTATGCAACAACTCCAAAGGATGAGAAAGCTATTGTATGTATTTTAGGTACGGGTTCAAATTGTAGTTATTTTGATGGAACTAAATTGCATCAAAAAGTGCAGTCCTTAGGATTTATCATTATGGATGATGCAAGTGGTAATGTTTTTGGTAAAGAATTGATTAGAAAATATTATTTTAATAAAATGCCAAAAGAGTTAGCTGTTGAATTTGAAAAAGAATATAATTTAGATCCTGATTATATTAAAGCAAAATTATATAAAGAAGCTAATCCTAATGCTTATATGGCAACTTTTGCTAAATTCTTAATTCAAAACAAAGACACACCATTTTGTCAAAAAATCATTTTAAAAGGGATGAAATCATTTGTCAAGAATTATGTGAAGCAATATGATAATTGCAAAGAAGTGCCTGTTCATTTTGTAGGTTCAATTGCGTTTTATTTGAAAGACGAATTACAACAAACTTTTGACAAATATGGAATCCAATTAGGGAATGTTTTAAGAAGACCTATTGATGGTTTGATAGAATTTCATGGACAAAATTAATAATTAATTGTTTTTTTATGGAAATAGCAATTATAGCTCATGATGGTAAAAAAGTCGATATGGTTCAATTCTTAAACAAGAATATCGATTTGTTAAGGCTAGAAAAAATTAAAATTATTGCTACTGGTACCACTGGAGGGAAAGCTGAAAATGCCGGTTTCAAAGTACGAAAAATGCTTTCAGGTCCTATGGGCGGTGATGCACAAATCGCAGCAAGAGTTGCTGAAGGAAAAACTAAGATGGTTTTGTTTTTTAAAGACCCTTTAGCAAGTCATGCGCATGAGGTAGATATTAATATGCTCCTACGTGTATGTGATGTACATAATGTGCCAATTGCTACAAATGAGGCTTCTGCACAATTGTTATTAAATGCTATAACATTGCTATCATAGAAATTTCAACATTTACATTTTTAGGCAAACAACTAACTTGAACCGTTTCACGAGCTGGAGCGGTTATTTCATTTAAATAAGAACCGTAAACAGCATTGATACTTGCAAAATCATTCATATTAATTATGAAAATGGAAGTTTTTACAACATGTTCAAAAGTCATTTCTGCAGCTTCTAATATGGCTTTTAGGTTTTCCATTACTTGTTTCGTTTCTGCTTCAATTGAATCAGAAATAATTTCTCCAGTTATAGGATTTATTGGAATTTGTCCTGAAATATAAAGAGTGTTGTTTTTTAGCACTGCTTGATTGTATGGTCCTATTGGCGAAGGGGCTTTTTCTGTAAAGATAATTTGTTTCATAATTGTTTAGGCTTTATTTAAAATTGAAAATTATTCCAAAGTAAATTTACAATTTTATGTTTGTCAAAAAAATAAATTAAAATTTACCTTCTAACGGAGCTATTTTTATCCCATTTAATATCACTAAGAACTCCTGATTTAATTCCGATGAAGAAATTCCAGTTAGCATTAGCACCAAAAGGTGTCCAGTTTACACTCATTCTCCAACTTAATAAATCTCTTTCAAGACGCAACTGAGTGTAAGTTACTCCGTTTTGCACAAAATCATATCCTGTTGAAACTCCTATTTTCCATTTTGGAGTTAAGTCGGTATTTGCTGAAATCATAATTGAATTGGCAGTAATTTTCTTTTCTCGATTGTTGTTGCCATACGTCAAGGAATAGGCAAATGTCATATCCCATGGCAAATCAGAATGAAAAAATTCTGAAATTACATCTTCTCCTTTTTCTTCACTACCGTCAAATAAACTTTTTCGGTTGTCACCAAAATCATTACTAGTACCAAATAAATCATCTTCACGACCACCGTTTCTGGTAGTTTGCGAATCTTTACTACTGTCTTTTTCTTTTTTGTCCTTACTAGAAATAGCGTAATTTAATGTCATGTTTGCACTTGTCATTCGGAATAAACTACCTCCATTATCTATATTAAAAGTATTGATTCTGTTACCAGAATTATCAATAGCATAAGGGTCTAAAGTTGCTCCAAAATTGACATTCATTTTATCTTTGAATAATTGAGTTCCACCACTCACTCGAACAGGTGACCACGCTAAGCTAGTTTTACCATCTGCATTTAAATCATAACTGGTAGATAAATTAAAATTATTAAGTAACATTATTTTCTTAGGTTCGGTTTTGGTGCTATCTCTATCAGTTACTTTTGCTTCAAAAGTATTACTAATGCTTATTCCTAAATTACTAGAATTAGTTAGTCCAGGAGCGCCATAAATTCCGTTTTCAAATCGCGAATATTGTCTATCCATTTTTCCGCTTGCATCAGAAGAATAGGTGTCATAGTATTTTTCAAAACTAGGGGTATAACTATAGGATAATGATGGTCGCATGACGTGTCTGATGGATTTAATTTTTTTATCCTCACCAAAATTAAAAGTACCATATATTGTTGTTCCTAAACTTGAAGAAAACGAATAGGTACGATAAGCATCAAAACCGTTTTGAATTTTGTCGACAACTTGACTTTTGTCAACATCATAACTTCTATTTATTGTTTTTGCAGTCCAAATTTCTTCATAATTAGCAGAAGTTGATGCGCTGAAATATTTAAATATTTTGAAGTTAGTATTAATTGGAATGCTATGTTGTGCACCAATTTTAGCATTATCGAACATTTGGGGCTTAAAAAATAAAGAATCGGTTGTTGTGATGCTATTTCTTCCGTTTAAATTATATTGAAGGTTAATGTTCTTTATAAAACCTTTCTTGGAATCATTTTCTTTTGCAAATGGATAGATACGATCCACACTAAGCTGCAATGTTGGAAGTGTCATGTCTATCGCTTCTGTTTGTGTGTTTTGTGAATGAGTTGCGGTAAGGGACATTCGGACTTGTGGAACCGAATTGAATGTTTTAGAATACGATATGGACGAACTTAATGTATTGTTTAATCGTGATCCAATATTTGATTGGTTGATCGATTGATTGAAGTATTTACTACTTCCTAAATTCACCGAAGCAGAAAAACTAGAGTTAGGATTGGCTTTAGAATCTCGGGAATGTGACCATTGGATATTGTATATCTTTTGTTTTGAATAGTCTGGAAAACCTCTTTCACTTGAAATTAAATTTTCATAACGGAAATTTACATTTCCTCTGAATCGATATCTTTTTGCATAAGAAGATTCAAATCGCATTCCATAACTTCCATTTGTATAATAATCTCCAATAGCTGTTAAATCGTAATTGTCGCTTAACGCAAAATAATACCCACCATTTTGAAGTGAAAAACCTCTTGTGTTTGAATCGTTATAACTAGGTAAAATAATCCCTGAAACGCTAGTTTCCTTACTCATAGGGAAATATGCAAAGGGTAAGGCAATTGGAGTAGGAACATCTGCAATAACCATATTGGTTAAACCTGTAATTACTTTTTTTCCAGGAATAAACTTTACTTTATTAGTTTGAAAATAATATTCAGGTTTTTCAACATTCGTTGAAGTAGTAAATCGAGCTCCTTTTAAAAAATAAACGGAATCATTTTCTTTTTTAGTAATCCTTGCTTTTACTTTAAACTCTCCTTGATCTGTTCTTGAATTCCAAATTAGCGCTTTTTTTGTTTTAAAATTGAATCGAATAGAATCGGGTTCGACAATATTACTCCCTTGTTTGAAATTAGGATATTGGATGTATTTACCTGTTGAATCTTTGATTCTTCCAGCATATACTTCATTTTTATCGTAATCTAAAACGATGATTCCTGACTTTAATTCGACGTCTTGATAGTATAATTCGGCTTGATCATAAAGAGTAATAAGTTTTTTCTTTTGGTCAATTTTAGCATATTCGACAGCCTTGTATTTTACTTTTCCATCTAAAAAAGGTTTTTTAGATTTTATCGTATCTATTTTTTTAAGGCTATCAATAGGAGTGGTAATAATTGGTTTTGTTTTTATCGCCAATTCTAATGACTTATCTTCTTGTTTCTTAGGGACAATGGTAGTTGTCTTTTTGGGAATATCTTGAGAATATATATTATTATATCCAATAGTTAGAATGAATGATAATAAAACGATATTAAATAAGTTTGTCTGCAAAGGTTTAAATACTATTTTTGTAAAAAATTATGGCTTGTTATTTGAAGTGACAAACTTACATATTATTTTTTGCCAAAAATAATCAATTGAACAAATTCTAGCGATAGCTTTTTAATTAAATTAACTTTAAAATTTATGTACACTTTGAATAAAATTAAAGTCATTTTTACTTTTCTTATAATTATATCTTCATTCACTACTTATAGTCAATCCAATATATTTAAAGTAACTTTAGACGCCGGTCATGGGGATCATGATTTTGGTGCAGTATATAGTGGTCATGTCGAAAAAAACATAGCATTAGCTATTGTTCTTAAAGTTGGAGAAATGCTTGATGCTTACCCTAAAGTAGAAGTTAATTATACCCGCAAAACTGATGTTTTTATTGATTTAGTCGAAAGAGCTAATATTGCCAACAGAGCTAATTCAAGTGTTTTTGTATCCATACATTGTAATGCGAATAAAAACACATCCGCCGATGGTACTGAGACCTATGTGATGGGTATGAATAAGATTGCTTCCAACTTAGAGGCAGCAAAAAAAGAAAATGCAGTTATCACCCTAGAGAAAGATTATAAAAGAAAATACGAAGGTTTTGATCCCAATTCTCCAGAAACGATGATTGGTATGAAGCTAATGCAGGAGGAATATTTAGAAAATAGTATTTCTTTAGCGAGTAAAGTAGAAGATGAATTTGAAAAAATAGGTAAAAAAATTAGAGGTGGTGGGGTGAAGCAAGCTCCTTTCATGGTTTTGCATAAAGCCTATATGCCAAGGATATTGATTGAAACAGGTTTTATTTCGAACCCCGTTGAAGGGAGACTCCTAGACTCTGAAGAAGGTCAAAAAGAGATTGCTAGAGCAATTACCAATGCCATAATTAGATATAAAAATGAGTATTTTGGTAGTGGTCCTGAAACTTATGAAGTGGTAAAACCGAGTCCTAAAGTGGCCGATAAACCTGTCACTAGAGATACTGCAACTCCTGTTAAAAATACTGCTGATACAATAAAATCAAATAATGTCAATGTTCAAAGTAATAGTGATACCGTTTTTAAAGTCCAAATTACTGCTATCGGAAAAAAATTAGCATTAGTTCCTAAGAATTTTAAAGGATTGGATAAGATTTCAGTTAATTTCGAAAATGACTTATATCGTTACATGTATGGTCAAACTGCTGATTATGAAGAAGCTAAGAAATTGTTAGATGAAGCAAAATCAAAAGGCTATGAATTTGCTTTCATTACGGCTTTTGTAGGTGGAAAAAAGGTAAGTGTACAAGAAGCTCTTAAATAACTGTAGGTACTAAAATATTTTATATTAAATTTGTAATAAACTCATACATTTTGAAACTATCAAGAGAAATTAAAACAGCAATTTTAGTAATTGCTTCGATATTGTTATTTATTTGGGGATACAGTTTCTTAAAAGGAAAAGATCTTTTTACCAATTACAAAACATTCTATGTAGAATATAATAATGTAGAAGGGCTAGCTCCTTCAGCACCTGTAACTCTCAATGGACTAGTTATTGGGAAACTTAATGGAATTAAAATCAATCAAGCGACAGGAAAGTTATTGGTTGAAGTTCAAATTAAAACTGATTTTCCTATTTCAAAATCAAGTATTGCCACAATTTACGAGCCTGGTTTTATCGGTGGAAAACAAATTGCAATTGAACCTAATTTTGAAGATAAAGTTTTGGCTGTTTCGGGAGACCAATTAAGCGGTAAAGTTAGAGCTGGGATGACTCAAAAACTTAGTGACAATTTGGTGCCATTAGAAGAAAAAATTGAAAAGTTAATTGTCAATGCTGATCATTTGATAACAGGAATCAATAATGTACTAGACAAAAAAGCACAGGAAGATTTAAAAAAATCGTTGGCTGAAATGAGTAAAACAATGGAAGAATTCCATAAAGCTTCTTCCAGTATGAATATAATATTAGACGAAAATAAAACTCAAATAAAAGGCGTTGTAACTAACTTTAATAAAATATCTAGTGATTTTTCTAAAATTTCGGATTCTATAAACAAAGCTAATTTAGGTAAGACTATTAAAACTTTAAACAATACAATGCTAAAAGTAAATGGTATTATGACTGATTTAGACTCAGGTAAAGGTTCAATGGGGAAACTATTAAAAGATGACGCCATGTATAACAACTTTACAAAAACTTCAAAAGAGTTAGAATTATTATTACAAGATGTTCGTCTGTATCCAACAAGGTATATCAATGTGTCACTTTTTGGTAAAAAAAATAAGCCTTACAAAGGACCAGTTGTTGACTCAATTTCAAATAAAAACAAATAGTAATGAACTATTTAAATACTATATTTTTTGCAATACTATTAGTTGCTGGTTTTGGTTATTTTTATACAAATGTTAAAAAGCTAATCCGAAACATCAATCTTGGTATTGATATAGATAGAAAAGACAACCCTTCCTCTCGTTGGAAAAACATGGCAATGATTGCATTAGGGCAATCTAAAATGGTCAAAAGACCTATTGCTGGTATTTTGCATATTATTGTGTATGTTGGTTTTATTATTATCAATATAGAATTACTTGAAATTATAATTGATGGATTGTTTGGAACTCACAGAATTTTTGAATCATTAGGAACTGTTTACGGTTTTTTAATAGGTTCTTTTGAAATTCTAGCAGTATTAGTTTTAGTAGCTGTTATTGTGTTTTGGATTCGTCGAAATATTGTAAAACTACAACGCTTCATCAATCCAGAATTAAAAGGATTTCCTAAAAATGACGCCAATTATATTCTTTATTTTGAGATGGTCTTGATGACACTCTTCTTAGTAATGAATGCAACGGATAGTCATTTCCAAATCAATAATTCAGGAAATATAATCTCTCAATTTATATCCCCGCTTTTTTCTGGTTTTTCTGAGAGTTCACTTCATATCATTGAAAGAACCGCTTGGTGGTTGCATATTACTGGAATTTTGATTTTCTTGAATTATCTATATTTTTCAAAACACCTTCATATTTTATTGGCTTTCCCTAACACCTATTTTGCTGATTTGAATCCATTAGGACAATTCAATAATTTAGAAGCGGTTACCAAAGAAGTAAAATTAATGATGGACCCCAATGCTGATCCTTTTGCTGCTCCTGCACCATCAGAAGGTGAGGTTCATGTGAAATTTGGAGCTAGTGATGTTCAAGATTTAAATTGGGTTCAATTGCTAAATGCATATACCTGCACAGAATGTGGTCGTTGTACGTCTTCATGTCCTGCAAATTTAACGGGCAAAAAATTATCGCCTCGTAAGATTATGATGGATACCAGAGATAGGTTAGAGGAAGTAGGTAAAAACATTGATGCTAATAAAGGGATTTTTATTCCGGACAATAAGACATTACTAAATGATTACATCACTCCTGAGGAATTATGGGCATGTACTTCTTGTAATGCTTGCGTTGAGGAATGTCCTGTAAACATCAGCCCGTTGTCAATCATTATGGATATGCGTCGCTATTTAGTAATGGAGCAAAGTGCTGCTCCAATGCCAATTAATGCTATGATGACTAATGTTGAGAACAATGGTGCGCCATGGCAATACAGTCAACAAGATAGATTGAATTGGAAAAACGAAATATAATTGAAAAGCTTAAATGTTTAATCGGTTAATCGGTTAAACGTTTAACCGATTAACCAATTAAACAAAACACAATGTCAGAAAATTTAATAGTGCCTACAATGGCCGAAATGCTAGCTCAAGGGAAACAACCCGAAGTACTATTTTGGGTAGGTTGCGCAGGAAGTTTTGATGATAGAGCTAAAAAAATAACAAAAGCATTTGTACGCATTCTTAATCGTGCTAATGTTCCTTTTGCTGTTTTAGGTGCCGAAGAAAGTTGTACTGGTGATCCTGCCAAAAGAGCTGGAAATGAGTTTTTGTTCCAAATGCAAGCCATGATGAATATCGAGGTTTTGAATGCTTATGAAGCCAAAAAAATTGTAACAGCATGTCCGCATTGTTTTAATACTCTAAAAAATGAATATCCTGAATTGGGTGGACAATATGAAGTAATTCATCATACCGAGTTTCTGAAATCATTATTAGATGATGGCCGATTAACCATCGAAGGTGGACAATTCAAAGGAAAAAAAATTACATTCCATGATCCATGTTATTTAGGAAGAGCAAATAAAGTCTATGAAGCTCCTAGAGATTTGATTCAAAAACTAGATTCAGAGTTGGTTGAAATGAAACGTTCTCGTGCCAATGGATTGTGTTGTGGAGCTGGTGGAGCCCAAATGTTTAAAGACGCTGAAGCAGGAAGCAAAGAAGTGAATATTCTTAGAACCGAAGACGCACTTGAAACCACTCCCGAAATTATCGCGACAGGTTGTCCGTTTTGCAATACCATGATGACAGATGGAATTAAAAACAAAGAAAAAGAAGGAGATGTCAAAGTTATGGATATCGCCGAATTAATAGCAAATGCACAAGATTTGTAAACTCATTAACTTTTAAAGTTTCAAGGTTTCCACTAGAGCGTTATTATTTTGGCTTCTTTAAATAGACTATCCAGAACTTGAAACATTAAACCTTAAACTAAAAACTAAAAAAATGTACGTACCATTTGAAAATTTACCAGAAGAATCCAGAATTTGGATTTACCAATCCAATAGAAAGTTTTCGGATGCCGAAATTTCAGCAATAGAAACTGATTTACAAGCATTTTTAGAAGGATGGGCTGCACACGGAACAAGTTTAGAATCATCCTACCAATTAAAGTACAACCGTTTTATTATTATTGCAGTCAATCAAGAAGTACAAGCAGCAACAGGTTGCTCCATTGATTCTTCAGTAGTATTTATTCAAGATTTGGAGAAAAAATACAATGTGGATTTGTTAGACAAAATGAATGTAACTTTCAAGCAAGGAGAACATATTGCTCATAAACCGTTGCTAGATTTCAAAAAAATGGTAAAAGATAAATCAGTGACTGAAAATACCATTGTTTTT
>JAHEBK010000025.1 GCA_024642295.1 Flavobacterium sp.
GGAAATTATGGCTTTGATAGTGTATACGAAGATTACAATTCAATGATTTATACGATGTCTGATAATCCTTTTCCACAAGATATAATTGTGTCAAAATTATTGCCTTTCCCTAACAAATCATTGATATTAAACGCAATAGAATATAAAAATCCTAAAGTGAGAAATTTTGCTGTAATGGCAACAACTCGAAATTTTAGAAACATTCATGGATATGCAGACTATAGAACTATTATTCAATGTTTTGCTGTATTTAAAGAAATCAACAAACGATGGAATTATGTAAGCGACCCTAAAGACAGTGATTATATCGCCTCTGCGAGTGAATCTCTTAATTATTTTTCAGGTGATTGTGACGACCATTCTATTCTAATGGCGGCTTGTGTAAAAGCTATTGGAGGCACACCGCGTTTGATTCATACTAAGGGTCACATTTATCCTGAAATACTTATAGGAAACATGAATGACCTAGAAACTGTTAACTTCCTAATTAAAAACATTTTGTTTTCTAAGGAAAGTTATAGAAAACAACTGCATTACCACATTGATGAAAGAAACCAAATCTGGATGAATTTAGACTACACCGCTGATTATCCTGGAGGTCCATTTATGCATGAAGAGATTTTAGGAGCCTTAACCTTAAATTAAAAAGATTTGAGATTTTTGATTAACGATTTTTGATTGCAGATTTTGTGTTAGTATCTAAAAAATTATTGCATTTATCCTGTCTGTATTTCTGAAATCAAAAATTGTTCATGTACATTCAAAAATCGCTTAACCAATACTGATTACAGCCTACAGAATAACAAAATTAAGAACGCATAAATTGAAAAGGGACTTATCACGATAATCATGATAAGTCCCTTTTTAAAATTGAATTCTTAAAAAAAGTTAAAGTCAAAAGTCATAACTTCCAGCTTCTAACTTCCCTCTAGAATTACTTATTTCCTTTTTCGAAATCAGCAACAAACTGCGCCAATCCGATATCTGTTAATGGGTGTTTTAACAAACCATAAATTGCAGAAAGAGGTCCAGTCATTACATCAGCACCAATTTTTGCACAGTTTACAATGTGCATAGTGTGACGTACTGAAGCGGCCAAAATCTCCGTTTCATAACCATAGTTATCATAAATTAATCTGATTTCTTCAATCAAAGCTAATCCATCAGTCGAAACATCATCCAAACGTCCAATAAAAGGAGAAACATAAGTTGCCCCAGCCTTAGCAGCCAATAAAGCTTGACCTGCAGAGAAAACTAAAGTTACATTCGTTTTGACACCTCTATCTGAAAAATATTTAGCTGCTTTCACACCTTCTTTAGTCATTGGCAATTTTACCACGATTTGATCGTGTAAATCAGCCAATTCCTCGCCTTCTTTCACCATTCCTTCAAAATCCAAAGCATTTACTTCGGCACTTACATCACCATCCACAAGATTACATATATCAACATAATGCTTCAAAATGTTATTTTTTCCAGTAATTCCTTCTTTGGCCATCAATGATGGATTTGTAGTTACACCATCTAAAACGCCTAATTCTTGCGCTTCTTTAATCTGAGCTAAATTAGCCGTGTCAATAAAAAATTTCATATTTATCTATTTATATTAATTGCCTTTTTGTTAAATCACTAAAATATTCTAGTGCCTTTGAGGGTAACATTATTTAATCCAAGTATTTCAAAAAAGTTGCTAATTTACAACTTATAATGGTTCATCAACATTTTTTCATAAACGCTATCAGGTAAAATGCGTTTTAATACAATCGAAAACTTTTGCATAAAGGCGCCAACTTTATAATGTACTTTGGGTTTCGAAGCCTGAATGATTTGGAACACAGCCACCGCCATATCCAGTGGATCACTTCCTCCATCAACATGTTCATCCATTGTCCTTAACATGTCACCATATACTTTCTCGTAAGCTGAACCTTTAACTACTGGCGAATGATAACGACCCGAAGCAATATTAGTTGCAAAATCCCCAGGAGCGACATTGGTAATTTGAATTCCAAATTGCTTTACTTCCATTCGCAAAGCCTCCGTTATCAACTCTAATGCTCCTTTAGATGCCGAATAAACGGAACGATACGGCAACCCCATATAACCCGCAATCGATGTTACGTTGATAATCAATCCTGATTTTTGAGAACGCATTTGTGGCAAAACAGCTTTCATCACTTCAATAGGACCAAAAAAATTAGTTTCAAAATTATTCTTGATTTCCTCAGTTGGAATTTCTTCTAATGGACCTGTAATGCCTACTCCAGCATTATTAATTACAACATCAATACGACCAGACTTCTTTATGATCTCGCTAATTGCCGTTTGAATAGTACCTACTTTACAAACATCTAAAGCTAGTAAAGGAAAAACTGAATCCTTAACCCGCTCTGGATTGCGACTAGTACCATAAACCGTAAAACCTTTTTGGCATAAAAATTCACCAATCGATTTTCCAATTCCTGAAGAACCGCCTGTAATTAAAACTACTTTACTCATTTAAAAATTTTAGACTGCAAATATAGTGTTTTTAAGCAAAAACCACTTTAGTCAAATGTTCCTCTGAAGCTAATTTTTATCATTTTATATATCATAATTGAAGATAGATTATCCTTTTTAAAGGAATTAATTATTGTCAAAAACCTAACATATAGTATCAATATAATTTATATAATCCTATTCTGTACCTATTTAAATATGACTTTTTATTTCTCATAAATATCCCCTTCCCTACTAGTTGATTAAAATAAAAAAAGGTTAATGCTTTTATACATTAACCTAATTATACTAAATAAATTATAAAATTAACAACGATTATCTTGTAATCAATTTCCATATTAATTTGCTTGTTTTAAAGAAAACTTTCTTTGCATCTTTCATAATATAAATTTTAGGATTGAATCATATTTTAGCAAAAATATTAGTGTAATATTTTTTTCCAGTCACTGGATCCGCTTTAATTGCTATTCCAAAATGTGTATAATTACCAACAATATTCTCTTTGTGAGCTGGACTATTTAACCAAGCTGCAACAACTGATTCAGGAGTATTAAAATTGTAAGCTACATTCTCACCTACTGTTTTAGCACCTAAAACCTTAATAATGTTTTGTGAACGTGCTACAAAATCATTATGATTAACTACTTTATTTGCAATCATATAATCATCGTGTTCTTCAGATTTAAATGAAATATGATTTATTCTTTCTAATGTACTTAGACCTTGACTAATTCTATATTCATTAATTAAATTCATGGTAGCCAATTCCATGTCATTATAACTATACTCAACAACTTTCGCTGTAAGATTACTAGCTTCTAATGAAGCTTCTTCAGATTTATCAGAAGAACAAGAATTCATTGTAAAGATTACTACTGATAGTAATGCAAGACGAAGTAAGTTTGTTTTCATAATAATAGTAGTTTAAGTTTAAAGTAGATTGTGGGGCAAACTCTTTAATATGTTATTTTATTTTTTAATATTTCTTTGACAAACATATACATAACATCGATTAAATACACAATAAAATCGATGAAATGCATAAATTTTTAAATTTCAACTACATTTTTCTTACATAAATACATTTAAACAGATTATTTTTATTAAATAATAACTGAGAGTTAAAATTTGTTAGCAGAGATAATATGTTTTATTTGTAGTATTTTTTACATGCAAATGTAATTTTTTGTATTTTATCGATGTTTTTTATCACTTTATCGATATTATTAAAATGTTTTGTAATATATTTGAATTACCCAAATGCCCCAAATCTTAATTTAAAAATAACCTACGATGAATACATCTAAAAAAATTGTTTTAGCAGAAGACAACTCCATACTTTCATTATTGCTAAAGTTCAAATTAGAAAAAGAAGGTTACAAACTTTTAATAGCTGTAAATGGCAAAGAAGCAATTGAGCTAATCGAAGAACATGAACCAGATATGATTCTTACAGATATTATGATGCCTTTTGTAAGCGGCTTAGAAGTGATTAGTCATGTTAGAAACAAACTTGATCTAAAAACTCCTATCGTTGTTTTTTCTTCCGCAGGACAGGAAGAAATGGTTTTAAATGCATTCAATCTAGGTGCTACAGATTTCATGAGCAAACCCTTTAGCCCAAATGAATTGATTATTAGAACCAAAAGATTATTAAGTTAACTTTTTTAGCAAACTAATCATGATAAAATTGTATCACTATTTCGTTGATTACTTTCAACATGCCCCAACGTTAATTCAATTATCTTGGATTATTAGTGCTGGTTTTGTTTTTACAATCATACTTTTAGTTGCATACCTAAAGTATTTAAGAAAGAAACTAAGGACAAAAGAAAGAATCGAAACTACTTATCGTAAAAAATATGAAGCTGACCTTATCGAATATTTATATTCAGGTAATGACGATGGAACGACCAGCATTCAACAACTAAACGTCATAAAGTATTTAAAAAAATGTACTACAAATGGTTTAAAAAGAAAAATCATAATTCATACATTATTAAAATTACGAAACGAAATTTCAGGTGAAACTGCCGATGCAATTCAACAACTATATTACCAAACAGGATTAATGAATCAAGCGGTAACTAGATTGAAACATAAAAAATGGGACGTAGTAGCTCGAGCAATTAAAGAACTAACGCAATTTCAAATCAAAGAAGTTCATGATGATATTATTCTACATGTAAATCATCCAAAAAAAGAAGTTCGAAACGAAATTCAAATGTATTTGGTTAAACTATTTTCATTTGATGGTCTTGAATTTCTAGATGTATTAGAAAATCAATTATCAGAGTGGAATCAAATTCAGTTGCTAGAAATTTTGCAAAAAGCAGAAAACCAAAAAGTTCCCGAATTAAACGATTGGTTAAAATCAGGTAATACTTCGGTTATTTCTTTTGCTATTAAATTGGCTAAAATTTTTCACCAAAATGAAACAAAAGATGAAATTATTGCCTTGTTTGAACATCCTGAAAAAGAAATCAGAATTCAAGCAATCGAAATGGTATCGCACCTAGGCATCTTTGAAGCTACGGATATTTTGAAAAACAACATCAAAGAAAGATGTTTGGATGAACAAATAACATTTTTCAAAATGTTTGAAAAAATGTGTACCCCTAATGATGTCCTATTTATTATGGAATACTTAGATCACGAAAACTTTGACATTAGAGTTTCTGCCAATATAATAATTGAATTAATCAGTCCAGAAACCATTAGAATTAACAGACCAATAGAGGATAATTCCGAAACTAGTAGTTTAATTAAAGCCAGTTAATTATGTATCTAAATATACCCGAATCTATAACGATTATTTTAGAATTCATATTTTATATTTTTGCCTTTTCCGCAATACTATCTTATATCGTATTAGCTGTAATTTCAGGATTTGAAACCGTAAATTACATGAAAAAAAATAGCTTTGTGAATTACAAAGAAATTTTATCTTCATCCATTTCACCTTCTATATCCATTATAGCACCTGCCTATAACGAAACTTTGAATATTGTAGAAAACGTACGCTCTTTACTATCCAATCACTATGTAAATTATGATGTAATTATCGTAAATGATGGAAGTAAAGATGATAGTTTAGAAAAACTTATCAAGGCTTATGATTTAGTGAAAGTCGATTATTTAATCAATCAACAAATCCCAACTAAACCTTTACGTGGAGGTATTTTCAAATCAACTAATCCTGCTTTTGAAAAACTAATTGTAGTCGATAAAGAAAATGGTGGAAAAGCAGATGCTTTAAATACAGGACTTAATATTAGTAAAAATAAATATGTTGCATGTATAGATGTTGATTGTTTACTACTTGAAGAGGCATTACAAAAAATGATTAAACCCTTTTTAGAATCAACAGATGAAAAAGTAATTGCCGCAGGTGGTGTGATTCGTATTGCTAATTCTTGCGAAATCAAAGACGGGAAACTAATAGATGTTAACTTACCGAAAAACAAGATTGTAAGAGGCCAAATTTTAGAGTATCTAAGAGCTTTTTTACTAGGAAGAATGGCATGGAGTAAACTTAATGGTTTATTGGTAATTTCAGGTGCTTTTGGATTATTTGATAAAAAAACTGCTATTGAAGTAGGTGGATATGACACTAAAACGGTAGGTGAAGATATGGAAATCATCGTAAGGATGAGACGATATATGGAAGAGCAAAAAGTAAAATACAGAGTCGCTTACATTCCAGATCCTCTTTGTTGGACTGAAGCTCCAGATAGCTACAAAATTTTCATTTCTCAAAGAAACAGATGGACTCGAGGAACAATTGAAACTTTAAAAAAGCATAGAAAAATTGGTTTTAACTCTAAATACAATTCTTTAGGAACAATCAGTTATCCTTATTGGTTAATCTTTGAGCGAATTGCCCCTATTATTGAAGTTGCTGGGCTGTTTTATTTCTTATTTTTAATCCTAAACCATAATGTAAAATGGGATTATGCACTTGCCTTTTTACTTTTAGCCTATTTATTCACGGTATTTTTCTCTATCGTTACTATTATAACCGAAGAACTTACTTACCACCAATACAAGAAAAAAGGTATTGGTTTACAACTAATTAAAACCGCTTTACTTGAACCATTTATCAATCATCCATTCATTTTATATGCCGCAGTAAAAGGTAATTTTGATTATTACTTTAATAAAAAAATAAAATGGGGTGAAATGACTAGAAAAGGAATGACAAATAACTAAATTGCCGAAAAATTTATAATAGTAAAAGCATGAAAATTAAAGACCAACTAAAAAATAGTTTCTCTTACCTATATCTTAGCCTTTCATTAATTCTTACTTTTTGGCTAATTAGTTTTTTTGAAATCATTTCAAAATCAATAAACGGGATTCATCTTGATAATATCGTTGTTGCAATCCTATTCAAATTGATGAATGACTTTTGGACAGGACTGATTATCTCATTATTATTTTATCCTCTATTTTTAGTTTTAGGATATGCAAAAAAGCCATGGGATAGTATTGCAATTAAAGTTCTTTTCTCATTACTAGTAATTGGTCAGT
Organism: Flavobacterium sp.; assembly: GCA_024642295.1. Taxonomy (GTDB): domain Bacteria; phylum Bacteroidota; class Bacteroidia; order Flavobacteriales; family Flavobacteriaceae; genus Flavobacterium. The sequence continues at coordinate 7,033 of JAHEBK010000025.1, forward strand.
TTGCTTTAACAAAATATCATTTGACTACATTAGTCAATCTAGGGGCTGATTTCTTAGGCTATTCTATTGATGATATGTTCACAACTGTAACAGCTTCAGAATCATTATCCATCATTTATTTCATCCCTTTTATTATTTTTCCCTTACTTTATATAGGGATTCATAAAACAATTTCAAGTAGAATAACAACTAAACCTGCTTGTATTATTTTAGGAAGTCTAACCCTAATCTGTATTGGATTAAAAGCAATGGTTTCTGATTTTTCAGATACCAATTATCAAAATAAACTGGCCTTTTTCACCACTGATATCATTCGTTTTCAAACCGATAAGAACGCATTCAATGCCGACAATTTAACTTATAAAAACGAATACCCATTAGTAAAGTCATTTGACGCAACGCCTGATGTGTTGGCACCTTTCTTCGAAATCAAAGAGGAGAAACCAAACATTGTAATGATTATAGTCGAAGGTTTAGGGAATGAATTCATTGGGAAAAATGAATACCGTGGTTTTACCCCTTATTTGGATTCTTTGATTCCAAAATCACTGTACTGGGAAAATTTCGTTAGTAATGCTGGACGTACCTTTGGTGCATTGCCTTCTATTTTAGGATCTTTGCCTTATGGCGAAAAAGGATTTCTTGAAATGAATCCGTTGCCATCACATATCTCTTTAGTTAGTATTTTAAAAGCTAATGATTACACCACTTCTTTTTATTGTGGTGATGAATCTAGTTTTGACCGTAAAATTAACTTCCTAGAATACAACGGTATAGACAATGTTATTGATATCAATAAATTTGGTCCTGGTTACGAAAAAACCAAAGAAAACTCTGGTGGTTTTACTTGGGGATATCCTGATGGAGAAATTTTCAAAAAAACACTTTCAGAATTAGACGGAAAAAAAGCACCTAGATTAGATATTGTAATGACATTAACCAATCATGAACCTTTTGATTTTCCTGCCAAAAAAGAATATTTAAAAAAGGTGGATAGTATCATGAATAGCAATAAAACCTTGGCGGTATCAAAATCTGAGGTTGCCACTTATAAAGACATTTTTGCTTGTTTGCTATACACGGATCATTCTATCAAAAAATTCATGGAATCGTATTCAAAAAGACCTGAATACAAGAACACCATCTTTGTAATTACAGGAGACCACCGTTTGATTCCTATAGCTCAAAAAGACAAATTGTGTCGTTTTCATGTGCCATTGTACATGTACAGCCCGTTGTTGAAAAAACCACAAAGCTTTAAATCGGTGTCTTCTCATTGGGATATTGCTCCTAGTTTAATGTCGTTTTTAATGAATAATTACAAAATGAACAAAATGGAGAAAACCACTTGGATGAGTACTGGTTTAGATACCGTAAAAAAATTCAGAAACATACACACGATTCCTATCATGCAAAATAAGGGAAGTATTAATGAATTGATTTACAAAGACTATTTATACTCAAACGGAGATTTATTTAAAATTGATGAGAATTTTTCTATATCAAAAATCAATGATCCTGAAATGATGAAAGTCGTTGAAGATACTTTAACAGAATCAAAAAAACTAAATGCTTATTTGACTCAAAAGAATAAAATTATTCCTAATGCCATCAACATCTATACAAAACCTGCTTTTCAATTTTCTAAAGAGGATTTAGCAACTATTAAAAAATTGACGAAAGGACTGACCTATGACGAAACTTTTTTCTTAGCGCGTGACTATGCTTTTAATAAAGAACGAGATAAAGCACGATTGCTTTGTAACTATATTTTGAATGAATTCCCAAATTATGCCGATGTGCGAACACTGAAAGGCAGAACATTAGCTTGGGACAAAAACTATAAAAAAGCAGAAAGCGAGTTACTTGAAGTAGTCAAAAGAACACCTTATTATAATGATAGTTACCTTGCTTTAATGGATTTATACTGGTGGTCTAATCAAGACCCAAAAGGAATTTCAATTGCTAAAAAAGGGTTGAAAAACAAAGTAGACAATCCAGAATTAGGCGTAAAATTAGCGCAAGCGTATAAGAGAACCAATAATATTGAAATGGCAACTGTAACGATTGACAGTGTGCTTAAAAAGCATCCCGGAAACAAAGAATTTGTAAAAATTAAAAAAGCTTTGTAAAATGATTTTAAAATTAATCCCAAAAATAGCAATCCTTATTGGTTTTACCGCTGGAATTCAATTGCATGCGCAACAACCCGTATATAATGGAAATCCAGACACTTCCTTTGAAACTGCTCGTAAACTAGCTTTTAACGACCAGCGCAAACAAGCTCAGGATACATTAGTAAACATTTTGACTAAATACCCAAACTATAGTGATATCCGAACTTTTTTGGCAACTACTTATTCATGGGATGGTGATTATAAAAAAGCGCGTAAAGAATTTACCTATGTTATTCAAAATGATGCAAAAAACAAAGAAAACTGGATTGCTGCCATCAAAAACGAGTCATGGAGTAATTCCTATTATGATGCCATAACCATGGCTAACAATGCTTTAAAAGTTTTTCCAGAGGATTCTGAAATCTTGTTATTGAAAGCAAGTTCACTTGAAAACACCAAAAAACCAATAGAAGCATCTAAAATTGTTGAAGCAATCCTCTCCAAAAAACCTGATGACACCAAAGCATTGGAATACAAAACAAGTCTAGACCAAAGCTTACGTAAAAATTCAATAGGAATACGTTCTGCAGTTGATATTTATTCAGAAGTCTTTGATCCAATGCAATTACATACTCTTAATTATACCCGACTGACCCCATACGGAAGCATCATTACAAAGTTGAATTTCAACAGACGATTTAACGAAAACGGAACCCAATTTGAAGTGGATTTATACCCAAAAATTGCAAAAGGGCTTTATGCCTACCTGAATTTTGGAGTAGCAGACTCTTTCTTGTTTCCAGACATTCGTTATGGAGCCGAATTACACAAATCTTTACCCTATAGTTTAGAGGTTTCCGCAGGTTTTAGAGCTTTGCAATATGACAGTACTACATTGATTTATACAGGATCATTAGGTTGGTACACAGGAAACAGTTATTGGTCTTTGCGGCCGTATTTAACACCTGGTGATGGTGGCTTGAGTACTTCGGGCTTACTCAATTACCGTCGTTATCGTTCTAATGCCGATAATTATTGGTCTACTTCTTTCAGTATGGGATTCTCTCCTGAAATTTACCAATTCAAAGTAGAAAATAACGAAGACACAATCATTAACTTGCAATCTCAACGATTCAATTTGAGTTATTTTTTCACCACTCACCATAACAAAAACGCCTGGGGAGCACAGTTTGACCTTACTCATCAAGAAATTAGTTACGATCCTGGAAGCTATTTTTGGATTTATTCCTTTACGCTTTCTTGGGATATGAGGTTTAAGTAATATTGAATTTATAACTAGTGGTTTTGAAGTCATTAAATTGATTGTTTCTAAACTCATACTATACCCAATGCTAGTATCCTTATAAAAAGCGTATCTTTGCACAAAATATACGTTTTATGAGCACTTTTGAGCAATTTAATCTCCCAAAATCAGTACAAAAAGCCATTGATGATTTGGGATTTGAAACCCCTACTCCCATTCAAGAAAAGTCATTTTCAGTAATCATGTCCGGACGTGATATGATGGGAATTGCACAAACAGGAACAGGTAAAACTTTTGCCTATTTATTGCCGTTATTAAAACTGTATAAATTCACTCCTGGACATACTCCAAAAATTGTAATCCTTGTCCCTACCCGCGAATTAGTAGTACAAGTGGTTGATGAAGTTGAAAAATTAACCCAATATATGTCGGTTAGAACTATCGGTATTTTTGGTGGGGTGAATATCAACACTCAAAAAACTACCGTATATCAAGGATGTGACATCTTAGTGGGAACTCCTGGAAGAATAATGGATTTAACATTAGATAATGTGATCCGTTTTGAAGAAATGCAAAAATTAGTCATTGATGAGTTTGACGAAATGCTGAATTTAGGTTTCCGCACACAACTCACCGCCATCTTAGCTATGATGCCTAAAAAACGTCAAAACATTTTGTTCTCGGCAACTATGACCGATGAAGTCGATGCCGTTTTGAACGATTACTTTGATTATCCTGAAGAGGTAACTTTATCTCCTTCGGGAACACCACTAGAGAATATTAAACAGATTACCTATAATGTTCCCAACTTCAACACCAAAATC
>JAHEBK010000026.1:0-1381 GCA_024642295.1 Flavobacterium sp.
ACCCACCTTAGGATTTATATTTGGTAGTCAAGATGATGTGCGTTTTGAAGCGGCTAAAAATGGCTGGTTGACCGATTATCAAGATTTTAATCAAAACTTTACGCAAGTTCGAAATAAAACTTTGAAAGCAACGGCTAATGTGGATTTGTTTCCTGATTTAAAAATTGATTTGAATGCCGATCGCTCATTTTCAGAGAATTTTTCTGAGCAGTATGATGTATCTTTAGATGGGAACTATAATTCGCGTTCTCCTTATACATACGGAATGTTCTCCATTTCTACCGTACTTATTAAGACTTCATTTTCAGCAAGTGATGAAAATTCATCGGTTGCCTTTGATGAGTTTAGAAACAATAGACTTATTGTGGCTAATCGTTTGGCAACTGAGAAAGGAATTGATATCACAAATCCAGTTAATCTTGATGCGGAAGGTTTTCCTATAGGATTTGGTAAAAACAATCAAGCGGTACTGCTTCCTGCTTTCATGGCGGCATATACTGGAGGAGACGCTTCGAGTACGTCACTGGGTGTATTTAGGAATTTTCCAATTCCGAACTGGTCAGTGAAATATAACGGTTTGATGCGATATGAAATGTTTAAAAAGAACTTTAGGCGTTTTTCATTACAACACAATTATAGAGCTTCCTATACTATAAATCAATACCGTTCGAACTTTAAATATGATGAGAACCCAGGTGGTGTTGATGACAATGGTAACTTCTTTAATAAAATGTTGATATCCAATATTAACTTGGTAGAGCAATTTAGTCCACTGATAAGAGTTGATTTCGAATTAAAAAACGCCTTTAAATTCCTTACTGAAATTAAGAAAGATAGAGCTTTGTCAATGGGATTTGATAATAATTTATTAACGGAAGTAAAAGGGATAGAATATATTGTAGGTTTAGGATATCGCTTTAAAGATGTTATATTTTCGTCTCGATTAGCAGATAGCCCATCAGGAGTCATCAAAGGAGATATTAATATGAAAGCTGATTTATCGTATCGTAATAATCAAACCATTGTTCGTTATTTGAATTATGACAACAATCAATTAGCTGGAGGTCAAAATATTTGGTCATTAAAATTCACGGCTGATTATTCCTTTAGTAAAAATCTAACCGCAATTTTCTATTATGATCATTCGTTTTCTAAAGCCGTAATATCGACTTCGTTTCCATTAACTAACATTCGTTCAGGATTTACACTTAGATACAATTTTGGGAATTAATTTTAGAACAAAATAGAATTTGAATATAAGATTGTTACATTTGCAAAATATAAATTCAATTATCAATTATCAATTAGGTTAAAATGAGTATACCGTCAAATTTAAAGTACACAAAAGATCACGAATGGGTTAGTTTAGAAGGTGATATTG
>JAHEBK010000026.1:1391-11168 GCA_024642295.1 Flavobacterium sp.
CATTTTGCTCAAAAAGAATTGGGAGATATCGTTTATGTAGAAGTAGAAACTTTGGATCAAGTTCTTGAACAAGATGAAGTTTTTGGTACTGTTGAAGCTGTTAAAACTGTTTCAGATTTGTTTCTTCCAATGGCGGGAGAAATTATTGAATTTAATGATTCTTTAGAAGATACTCCAGAAGCAGTAAATTCAGATCCTTATGGTGCAGGTTGGATGATTAAAGTGAAGGTTTCTGATGCGTCAGCTTATGATTCATTACTTTCGGATCAAGATTATAAAGAATTGATAGGTGCTTAAGAAGTTCTTTTTTTTGGTAGCTATTTTTTGGACATGCATTGTGTTAGTACTTTGCTTGATTCGATTAGATGGTGCTCCAAAAATAGAAGTTGTCAATTTTGATAAATACGTTCATATTTTTTTTCATTTTGTATTTACAATGCTTTGGTATTTATTTTTCAGATTGGAGTTTAAAAATGATAAAAAGTACAAACCATTTATAGTTTCATTTGCCTTCTCAGTGCTGTTTGGAATAATGATCGAAATATTACAACAATTTTGTACGGTTAGTCGCTCCGGAGATGTGCTAGATGTCTTCGCAAATACTTTTGGCGCAAGTGTTGCAATCAGTTTGTTCGTTGTATTAGACAATTATAAATGTTTCAAAAATATAAGTTAATTATCAATCCCACTAAGGTGGGATTTTTTCTATAACAGAATCATATAATTACGATTAATAAATATGAAAAAGGTATTATTTTCTGCTCTATTGTCTTTGGTTGCTTTTTTTGCTGTTTCTCAAAACACAGCTGATGATTTTCAAGAACGATTCCCTGTTTTTGATAGCTGTAAAGAATTAGATAATACCAGTTTGGAAAACTGTTTCTATACGGAAGTTCAAAATTTTATTTTTCAAAATTTTGTTATTCCAGAACGGTTAAAGAAAGATAATTTTAAAGGAGAAATAAAAGTTCTTTTTGAAGTAGACAGTAATGGTGTATTTAAAATCATTTATGTCAATGCGATTGATGCAGATTTAATAAAAGAGACTAAAAGAGTTTTTGCTCAATTTCCAAAAATTCATCCATCCACTTATAATGGAAAACCAACCTATTCCAAATATAATTTTACCATTTTAATTCCATTAGAGAAATCAGAGAACGTCGTTTCTACTGTTAAAACTACTGTTGGTTTGGTTCCAAACAAGTCTAAAGAACTTACGGAATTAGAAAGTATCGTCTATCAAAAATATTCAAATCCTGAATTTCAAAGTCATTTGAATATTCCGTTTTCACATAGTTATTATGCGCAATTTGATTCCTCTTTAAATCAAGTAGGAAGTAATAGTCATACGGCTTCAAAACCGTATACGTATGCGGAGGTTTCTAAATACTACGATCTAAAAGAAGTCAATGAAAAGTTGCAGAAAAAAGCTTCGGGTTGGTGGGCACGAAAATTATGGAATGAAAACATGGTTGCGATTCAAGCTGAGGATTATTGGTTTAATGTAAACCCTATTTTAGATTTACAATTGGGTAAAGATAGCAAGAGTACTGCTTCCTATACCTATGTAAATACGAGAGCTATTAATTTTAGAGGAGGACTGGGAAGTCAATTGAATTTCACCGCTACTATTTTTGAGAGTCAAGGTCGTTTTGCGGATTATTTCAATCGTTATGCCGAATCGATAAAACCAGCTGGCGGAAATCCAGCCATAATTCCTGGGGTTGGAATTTCTAAGGATTTTAAAACAGATGCCTATGATTTTCCATTGGCGGAAGCCAATTTGACTTTTACGCCTAATAAATTTATCGATTTGCAATTGGGATATGGTCGCAATTTTATTGGTGATGGCTATCGCTCTTTGTTGGAGACCGATGGAGCGAGTCCGTATCCGTATTTTAAAATAAACACGAATTTTTGGAAAATAAAGTATACCAATACCTATATGTGGCTTAAGGATGTGCGTCCCGATGTTACGGTAGAGCGTACGTATGCAACCAAGTTTATGGCGAATCACTATTTGAGTTGGAATGTTTCGAACCGTTTAAATCTTGGTTTTTTCGAATCGGTAATTTGGACCAATACGAATGATCGCGGATTTGATGCGAGTTTTGTAAATCCAATAGTGTTTTATCGTTCGGTAGAGTTTGCTTCTTCGGCAAGAACAGGAAATGCTTTGTTGGGATTGACTTACAAGTATAAATGGAATAATAGCGTTAATTTATACGGGCAATTCCTTTTAGATGAGTTTGCCCTTGGGGATGTTAAAAAAGGAGAAAACAGTTGGCGAAATAAATATGGATACCAATTAGGTGCCAAATATTATAACGCTTTCCATATTGATAATTTGTTGTTACAATTAGAGTACAATCATGTGCGCCCCTATGTGTATTCACATAGTGATCCTATTACGAATTACGGACACAACAATCAAAGTATTGGTCATCAGTGGGGTGGGAACTTTGGTGAGTTTATAGCAATCGCTCGTTATCACAAAGAACGTTATTTTGCGGATGCCAAGTTTACGATGGGAACTCGTGGATTTGATTTTGCTGATACAGGAGCCAAATCTAATTATGGAGGAAATATTTATAGAGATTACGATTTAGATCGATCTGCGGACACAGGTGTAAAAGTAGGGCAAGGAAACAAGACTTCTGTTTTTATTGCTGATGTGCAAACGGGTTATTTGGTGAATCCTTCTACAAATCTCAAGTTATTTGTAAGTTATATTTACAGAAATTTTAATCCGTTGCAGAATACGGCTACTAATTTCAAAGAAAACACGAATTGGTTAAACATAGGTTTACGTGCTGATGTTTTTAATTGGTATTTTGATTACTAGTTTTAAATATGCGATAAAGCTTTTTTTTATGAATAGTTTTTTGCCAAATCCCTTTTGTTAAGTTACTTTTGCATCAGTTTTATAAAACTTAATGAAAACGGCATTGAATACGGCTACAAATACATTTTCTCTTAAAGCAGTTTTTACGGATTTTAAAGAAATCACTAAAGCAGGATTGGCAATTAGTGTTTTGTTTTCTTCGATCGCGGGATACCTTTTGGGATTTAGTGAGGAGCATCCATTTCAATGGTCGGTTTTAATGATGCTTTGCATTGGAGGTTATTGTATGGTGGGCGCTTCAAATGCTTACAATCAGGTGATTGAGAAGGATTTGGATAAATTGATGGATCGAACTAAAAATCGTCCTGTTCCTTCAGGAAGAATGTCTTCGAAAACCGCTTTAATTGTTGCCAGTTTGCTTACTTTAGTGGGATTGTCATTGTTGTATATGATAAACCCAAAAACGGCCATGTTTGGTGCTATTTCGATTTTTCTATACACGAGTGTTTATACTCCTTTAAAAACAGTCACTTCATTGTCGGTTTTTGTGGGTGCTTTTCCAGGTGCGATTCCCTTTATGTTAGGATGGGTGGCTGCTACAGGAAATTTCGGAATTGAAGCAGGAACCTTGTTTTTGATTCAGTTTTTTTGGCAGTTTCCTCATTTTTGGGCCATTGGTTGGTTTTTGTATGAGGACTATGAAAAGGCAGGAATTTTTATGTTGCCTACTGGAAAGAAAGATAAAGGAACGGCGATGCAAGTTATCTTGTATACCGTTTGGTTAATTATCGCATCTTTACTACCTTCACTGGGTTATACAGGACAATTTTATATAGGAACCCTTGCGGCTGTTTTTGTTTTTGTTTTGGGATTATGGATGTTGTATTATGCGGTGAATTTGTATAAGTTAAGAACAGCCAAAGCTGCTAGAACATTGATGTTGGTTAGTGTTTCTTATATTTCATTATTGCAGTTGGTTTATATAATAGATAAATTTTTAAGATAAGATGAGTATGACAATGAGTGTTAGTGAGCATCAAGCAAGAACAGCAAGATCGTATAAGATGATTTTATTGTTTGCGATTATTAGTATGACAATGATGTTTGCAGGACTTACAAGTGCGTTTATTGTAAGTAAGTCAAGAGTAGATTGGCTAAAGGATTTTAACTTTCCTTCTGCTTTTTTTGGTAGTACAGCAGTGATAGTAGCTTGCAGTGTTGCTATTCATTTGGCTAAAAAAGCCATTCAAAAAGACAATCGCCAACAAACAACATTATTTTTGTTGACGACTTTAGTGTTAGGGATTCTATTTGTAACTTTGCAATTTGTTGGGTTTTCTCAGTTAGTTGCTATGGGGTATTATCCTACTGGAGCTTCAAGTGTGATTACAACAACTTTTTTGTATGTAATCGCTTTTGTGCACTTGTTGCACTTGGCTGGAGGTCTGATTTCATTATTAATTGTAATTTATAATCATTTTAAACAAAAATACAATTCAACTCAAACTCTTGGTATAGAACTAGCTGCGATCTATTGGCATTTTCTAGATTTATTATGGTTGTGTTTATTTGTGTTTTTATATTTCTTTAAATAAGAAAAAAACGTAAATTTGGAAACTTTTTAACGAATAACTTTTATGGGAGCGACAGTTACTACTGCAAATAGTCAAGACAAAACATGGGGAGGCGGCGCTAATGAGCCAATGGGAGCCAGTTATGGTAAATTAATGATGTGGTTTTTTATCCTATCAGATGCCTTAACATTCTCGGGATTTTTAGGAGCCTACGGTTTTTCTAGATTTAAATTTATTGAAACTTGGCCTTTGGCCGATGAAGTGTTTACACACTTTCCATTTATGCATGGAGTATCTGCTCCAATGTATTATGTAGCATTAATGACTTTTATTTTGATTTTTTCTTCTGTAACAATGGTTTTAGCTGTTGATGCAGGGCATCAGTTAAAGAAAAGTAAAGTTGCTGTTTATATGTTTTTAACCATTATCGGTGGTTTGATTTTCGTTGGTTCTCAAGCTTGGGAGTGGAAAAATTTTATTACAGGTGAATACGGTGCAATCGAAACACAAGGTGGTAGCTTATTGCAATTTGTTGACAAAGAAGGAAAGCGCGTTGCTTTGGCTGATTTTGCTGCAACTTTGCCTGAAACAAGAGAAAGACATGCATCCAATAAAGGAGCTTGGTTTGTAAGCGAACCAGAATTGCCTTCTTACTCAGTTGAAGAAATTCAAGCTGGTTTTAAAGCACATCCAGATTTGTTAATTAGAACAGAAGTGATTTACGAAGCGGATGAAGCTTCTGCTGCTGATACTAAAATCAATCACGATTTAACTAAAGTAAAACACAAAACTGTTTTAACTAGAGAAGAATCTGAATTGAGATTGGGTCAAGCAAAATATGTTGTTGAAGGAGCTAACTTGATAAGAAACGAGTACGGAAGTAAATTATTTGCTGATTTCTTCTTCTTTATTACTGGTTTCCACGGTTTCCACGTATTCTCTGGAGTAATTATCAATATTATCATTTTCTTTAATGTTCTAATCGGAACTTACGAAAAGCGTAAAAGCTACGAAATGGTTGAAAAAGTGGGGTTATACTGGCACTTTGTAGATTTAGTTTGGGTATTCGTATTTACAGTTTTCTATCTAGTTTAATTTTTTAAAAGTATTATTATGTCAGACGCACATGAATCTAATATAGGTCTTATCTGGAAAGTATTCGGGATATTATCTGCGGTAACGATTGTAGAAGTAATTTTAGGTATCTATAAGCCAGAATCATTACACTTGAATCATTTCTTAGGAATGAATTTATTGAATTGGATTTTTTATATCTTAACAATATTTAAAGCTTACTATATCGTATGGTCTTTTATGCACATGGGTGGTGAAAAGAGCAGTTTAAGATGGTCAGTTGTATCACCATTAATTTTCTTGGTATTGTATTTATTATTCATCCTCTTAACTGAGGGACACTATATTTATGGGGTTTTTAAGGATTCAACTATTAAGTGGAATTTTTAACACTATATTAATTCAAACTAAAGGTATTCGTTTTTCGGATACCTTTTTTTTTGCTTACTTTTGTCGTGGCAAACGCAAATGCTTTCATAACTGCAGATTCTCAAATTTCACAAGATTTTGTTTTAAGTAATCTGCTTAAAGCGGTATTAGCGCAAATTTATTTGTCCTTATAATTATAGATATAAGTTTTAAAGAAATATTTGCGAATCTGTGGTTGTATTTTCTGATTTATGCGTTTAAACTGTTAATTTCGTCCTTTTAAAGATTTCTTGAAATGAAAAAAAATAGTGTCCTTTTTATACTTTTTGTTTTACCAATTGTTGCCTACCTTTTCTTTGCTTCTGGCGTTAATAGTTTTACAAAATTACCTACAGTTTCAGCTAAAGTTCCCGACTTAGGTCAATGGGAGTCACTTCGTGGAGAAAATGTGAGTTTAAATGATAAAATTACTATTCTAGGTTTTGGCGGTTCTGAAATTTTAAAAAACAGAGGAAATCTTTTCAATTTAAATGAAAAAATCTACCAACGCTACCATACGTTTAATGATTTGCAATTTGTAATGGTTTGTCCTAAAGGTACTGAAGAGGATATTAAGAAGATCTTAGATGCCTTGGATGAATTTACAGACGTTTCTAATTGGCATTTTGTATTTACTTCATCGGAAAACATTAATAATTACTATAGCCAACTGGGCTTAAAAGGGAAGTTGGATACACATTCAGGTACTTCAGATGTTTTTATTGTAGATAAAGCACGGAATATTCGAGGGCGAAATACTACTGACGAGTATAAAGAAAGTTATAATACTTTCCATCCATCTGAACTGAGTAACGAAATGCTTGACGATTTTAAAATAATACTTTATGAATATCGTGCTGCGTTGAAGAAAAACAATAATGCAACTAAACAACTTTAATGTATTACTATGTTTAAAAATAAATCTTATATAGGTATTTCATTTATTATTTTGATCTTCGGAATTTATGCTGTTCCTAAGATTGTTGAAAGGCTTAAATCTGGAGATGTAGTTAAAGGAAATAGATTAGATAGGGTTGATTCTGTTTCAAATGATGCAGATAATTTAGTTGAAATAGGTCCTGCTCCAAAATTTGAATTAGTTAATCAAAACAATGTAAAAATCAATAATGGAGATTATAAGGGAAAAGTATATGTGTTGGAATTTTTCTTCACGACTTGTCCTTCTATCTGTCCAAAGATGAACCAAAGCATGTTGTTACTTCAAGATAAATTTTTTGGTAATCCTAATTTTGGAATTGCATCCATAACAATTGATCCTTCCCATGATACAGCTGAAGTTTTAAAATCACATGCAGAGTTGTTAGGTGTTAAATCATCCAATTGGAATTTTTTGACTGGGGATAAAGAAACCATTTTAAATTTGGCAAATAAAGGTTTTAATCTTTATGCTGCTGTAAATGATAAAGTAGCTGGAGGTTTTGAACATTCAGGACTTTTTGCTTTGATTGATAAAAAAGGCAATATCCGTTGTCGTAAAGATGAATTTGGGAATCCTATTTTATATTATGATGGATTAGAAAAAAACGGTGTTAGAGATATTCAGCAAGATATCAGTATATTATTAAGGGAATAAAGTGTTAAAAATGAAAAATCAAGATTTAGAACAAAAGTATAATAAGTGGATTGTTGTTTTATCTGTTACAATTCCATTAGTGGTGGCTTTACTTTTTGGTGTTAATTTAAGAAAGTTAGGTTATGATGTAGAACCGTTGTCTTTTTTACCGCCAATATATGCAACTATAAACGGTATTACGGCTGTAGTTTTGGTTTTAGCTGTTATGGCTATCAAAAATGGGAATCGTCGTTTACATGAGAATTTAATGAAAACAGCAATAGCTTGTTCGATTGCTTTTTTAGGAATGTATGTCGCTTATCATATGACATCTGATTCAACCAAATTTGGTGGAGAGGGATTGATTAAATATGTGTATTTTTTCATCCTAATAACGCATATTATTTTGTCGATAGTTATCATTCCTTTGGTTTTAATAACCTATGTTAGGGCTTTAGCACAAGTTTTTGATAAGCATAAAAAAATAGCAAAGATTACTTTTCCTATTTGGCTTTATGTTGCTGTAACGGGTGTAATTGTTTATTTAATGATATCTCCTTATTATGTTTAACGAACAAAACAAATCCCAAATCCCAAATCCCAAATATAAGACTGTTCTATTTGGAATATGTTTTTTGTTTTTTGGAATTTCCTCATTTGCGCAATGTGCCATGTGTAGAGCTGCATTAAGTGGTGATGCTAATAATGCACAAGCCGAAGCTGTTAATGACGGAATTGTGTACTTAATGGCTATTCCTTATTTATTGGTAGCAGGAATTGGTTATGCTGTTTATAAAATGAGAAAAAATAAAAAGTAATTCTTTTTATTTTAATCCGTTAATACTAATATTAATTGTACTGTTAATTTTTAAGAAAGCAAGAATAGCATTGTTAGTCAATTGCATTTTTTGAAATTGAATATCCTCCGTTTTTCCATTTACATAAACGCCTGCCATTGGAGAATAATTATTGAGGTAACTCATAATTGATTTTTTGCCTTCCTCTAAATTGGGTTTAATTGAGTACCGACAGCTTTCTTGAATTTTTTTCAGAATAATACCTTGAGCAAGCCAATTTGCGGTTCTCATAATTCTACTTTTAGTATCTAAGACATAATCCAAATTGTCAAAATAGATTTCTTTTTTTTCTTCATTGTATTGAGGTAATCCAGCTAAATATATTGTTCCATTTACTGACCCCAAAACATCTAGTGCGACAACCATTTTACCATTTTTGTGCCAAATATTGACTTCTTTTACAGTTATTTTTTTGCTGCCTGAACCAAATTCTTGTCCTGAAAAATTCTTAGTCATTATTTTGGATGCATCATTGTAGCTTGAGACAGCAATGATATTGGCGGTAACTTGGTTTGGAATTTTCGAAACTGTTTTCAAGACTATTTTCGAAGCTTCAAATTTTGTTTCTGGTTTTGATCCGATGAGCGTTTCCATGTTGCATTTCAAGCCCATGTCAATTAAAAAAGAATCATTTTTCAACTTGGCATCACTAGCATATAGTTCTATGGGAATTATTCTTAGCCAACTTTCATACGCTTCGTTCATTTGAAAAGGTTGGCTTATTTTTTCTAAAGCACCAATCACATTTGGTTTAAAATCCATTGCTTTTTCAATTGATTCGTCAATTGTTGCCTCAATTTTAGATTTGAATAATTTTAAAGCAGGGTTAATGAGGTAGGTGATAGGTACATTTTTTCCAAAAATGGTCATTGTAGGGCTTTCGTTCCAGTTAAGAGATTTAAATTCGGTTTTTGTTTTCAATTTCCAATTAAGAAGTCCCACATTACTTGATAAAGTAATTTTACCGTTTAGATTAAATTCTCGTACATCGTACATTTCTACACCTAGTTTCTTTGTGCCTATTCGATATTTAATCTGTGCTTTTAGAGGCAAAACTGTTATTATTTTATTTCCTGAAAAAGGGTTTTCGTTTCTAATAGTTATAGGTGCTAATTTCCATATTTTTATTTCTAGATCATCGTCCTCTATTGTGTTGTCTTCATATATTAATCCATTTAGATATGAATTTGTCCCATTTTCTATGTCTTTTAATTTAATGTTAATGGGTAGATTAATAAATGACGGATTGTTTTCATAGACTATAGGGCTGGCATCATCCGGTTCTGGTTTTAATGCGTTTATTTTATTGGTACTACTACACGATGTTACTATTATAGTGATAAGTGTAAAAAGAATGGTTTTGATTGTGTTATGCATTTTCTTTTTTAAATTTTGAGTATTCAAAATTAGTTATAAAATCGATGTATTTAAGATGATATATTAGTA
>JAHEBK010000027.1 GCA_024642295.1 Flavobacterium sp.
GCGAATGGAATTTCGTTCGTTAGTCGTATACCCTTCTTCACCATAAACAGCATCGAGATTTAATGCTTTTTTATAATCTTCGATATCAAAAGGCGCTTTGGCCATTTCAATTCTTTCGTCAATTGATAAATCCTCCACATTATCGTAAAACCCTGGAATAGTAATTCGGTTGTTATCATCATGAAGAGAAGCAATCATTTTGGATAGAATATTGATAGGATTTGCAACAGCACCTCCATACAAACCAGAATGCAAATCACGATTGGGTCCCGTAACCTCCACTTCAACATAGCTCAATCCACGCAACCCAGTTGTAATTGAAGGTTGTTGATTCGAAATCATTCCAGTGTCTGAAATCAATATCACATCGTTTTGAAGTTTTTCAGTATTGTTTTCCACAAAGGTTTTTAGATTAACACTTCCTACTTCTTCTTCGCCTTCAATCATGAATTTTACATTACAGGGGAGGCAATTGTTTTCTACCATATATTCAAATGCTTTGACGTGCATGTACATTTGCCCTTTGTCATCACAAGCGCCCCTGGCAAAAATAGCGCCTTCAGGATGGGTTTCTGTAATTTTTATTTCGGGTTCAAAAGGAGGAGAAGTCCAAAGTTCAATAGGATCAGCAGGTTGGACATCATAATGTCCATAAACAAGCACTGTAGGCAAATTAGAGTTAATTATTTTTTCGCCATAAACGATAGGATAACCGTCGGTTTCACATATTTCAACACAATCACAACCCGCATTTTCAAGACTCAATTTTATAGCTTCAGCCGTATCAAATACATCTTGGTTGAATGCAGTGTCAGCACTTACTGAGGGGATTTTTAATAATTCAATAAGTTCCGAGATAAAACGTTCTTTGTTTTTGAGTATATACGTTTTGATGTTTTCCATTGGTTTGTAAACTTTAGATACTTCCAAAAATACAAAAAAATGCCCACTATTTTTTTTTAATAAATTGCTTTGTATATCGGAAGATATGATTATATTTGCACCCACAAACACCAGTTCAATGAACTCCTCTTAAAATAAGAGTTTAGTGAATTAATTTCAGCGGATATGGCGAAATTGGTAGACGTGCCAGACTTAGGATCTGGTGCCGCAAGGCGTGTAGGTTCGAGTCCTATTATCCGCACTGAAACCCTTAACATACAAAGTGTTAAGGGTTTTTTATTTACTTTCTACCGTATTTCCCTAAAAAACTCCTTTTTCATCCTTTGTAAATCTTATATTTGTAAGTGATTCTACTTTTAGAATCAAGAAAATCTAAAATGTATTAGAAAAATGCGACTATTTTATAGCTGTTTATATTTGTTATCGTTTTTCAATTTGGTTGCCCAAGAGGATATAAAAACCTCCAAATCCCCCATTATTGCTATTGATTCACTATATAGAGAAGATCAGTTTTATTTTGGATTCACTTTTAACACCTTGCAAAGCAAACCCGATCAATTATCTCAAAATAAATTTTCAACGGGATTCTCAGCAGGATTTTTAAGAGACATGCCTGTAAACAAATTGCGCACCATTGCCATCGCATCGGGCGTAGGATTTACATATAATAATTATTCTCAAAATTTAAATATCGAACAAAACGGCTCTAATAGAGACTACAGTATTATTACAACTACTGACTTTAGTAAAAACAGATTTTCTCAACTTTTTGTTGACGTACCTATTGAATTTCGTTGGCGAACATCAACGTATACCTCCTATAAATTTTGGCGCATCTATGGGGGTGTAAAATTCAGTTATTTGCTATACGATCGCTATGTACACAACGACGATATAGGTAAAAAAACAATAACCCAAAATCCCGATTTCAACAAATTACAATACGGTATTTATTTAGCGACGGGTTACAACACCTTTAACCTATATGCTTATTATGGTTTAAATCCTCTCTTTAAATCGGCTCAAATTGATGGTAATAAAATCACGATGCAATCATTAAACTTAGGGCTTATTTTCTATATTCTATAGCCACAAATACAGCAACAACATTTGCGGAATACTGCCTAGTAAAAAACCTAAAACCAGCTCTTTAGGAGTATGTGCGCGCATTTCTAATCGCGATGAAGCTACAACTCCATTCATTACAATTAAAAAAGTAATCCAAAACGTATTCTGTGTTTGAAAATGCTTGCTCAACCCAAAAACAAAAAGCATCAAAGCACTAATCCCCATCATGTGCAAACTCGCTTTAGTCCTAGCAAACAAAAGCAACAAGGCCGTCAAGGTACTCATTAAAGCACCCAAAAAGAAAAAGTGAAACTCAGGATATCGTTCGATTGTGATTCCCTTTTTTACCAATAAAATAATTAAAAAACACTGAATAACCAAGGGCATTTTACGCTCTCCTAATTTAGGCGCCATCATCGAACTGATTTTTCCAATAGAACGCAATAATAAAAATATTAGTAGCGGAATAACCATTGTTACCACAACAACTTCAGCGAAAACAATTAGTTTTTCGGTATTTATTGTATATGATTCATCAGCAAAAAGATAGAAAAAACAAGCATATAAAGGAATGAATAGCGGGTGAAAAATATAAGAAAAGGAAACAATAAACTTTTTCAAAATGGTCATTTAGCGGTTCGTTTAACAAATATAATAAAATACTTTAGTCAACCATAATGGTTAAAACATCTACTAATATACAACAAGATTTCCTTCAATTTTTATTGGGGCGTGCCACCACTAGACAAAGGGACATACTTTTGTTAGCGTTGATACTGCCTCTTTTCCTAGTGCTGTTTGATTCTACGGGCTACTTCGGTAGCTTACTTCAAACTCTCACCTTTACTTTGTAAAATCATATTTACTGTATAAAGTCACAGTTAAAAAAGCAGTTATAATTCATTTAATCCGTGAAATCTGTGCCCTAAAATTTACTGTTTCCTAGCAGATAAATACACTCCAATTAAAATAATAAATGCTCCGAAAAACTGGATAGGTGACAACATTTCATTGTCTAATAATCCCCAAAAGAATGCTACAATAGGAATCAAATAAGTAACAGAAGCGGCGAAAACCGCAGAAGATATTTGAATCAATTTAAAGAAAATAATATTTGCAATTCCCGTTCCTAAAATTCCTAAAATCAGAATGAATCCAACTGCTTTTTGGATTTTTTCTATATGTATTTGTGCTTGAAAACCAGTAAAAAATAAGATGACTAGTGCAGGGATGATAAGTACAACAAAGTTTCCAGTACTAATACTTACGGGGCTTAAGTCAAACAAATACCGTTTTATTAAATTGACATTGGTGGCATAACAAAAAGAGGCAAGTATAATCAATAAAGCATAATAGTAATTTTGTTCCGGATGATTTTGAGCACCGTTGTAGATTAAAAGTAAACTTCCTAGAAGTCCAATAAATACACCCCATAGTTGTCTTTTTTGAAAACCAATGCCAAAGAATAGAGCGCCAATAACCAGAGTGTTCAATGGAGTTAATGAGTTTAATATTGAGGTCACGGAACTATCTAACTCAGTTTGTGCAATTGAAAAGAGAAAAGCAGGGAAGAAGGTTCCAAATAACGAGGTGATAGCCAAATATTTCCACTTTTGTTTTGGGATGGTCAGTAAGCTTTTAAAACCAATCAATAACAGAAAAATGGAAGCGAAAATAATACGTAATGCCCCAACTTGTATCGCTGATAATCCTAGTAATCCCTTTTTAATTAAAATAAACGAACTACCCCAAATCAAGGCCAGAACCGATAAGTAAATCCATCTCAACTGTTTTGATTCCATGTTTTATTATTTGGTTATTCTACTTTTTTTCAGCCTCAAATCCCAAAAAATTTTACTTATTATTGAATGTCAGATTTTTTAAATACGGTAGTTTTTCTGTAATTATCAAAAACAAATTAATTTGTGGAAATATGTGTAATTTGTGGCAGCTTTTTTTAAATAGTTATAAAGCTTAATTCTTTTGCTGTAAAGCTATTTATTTTTAAGTCAAAATTGTAATTATTTTATGAATTAACGGTATCATTTTGAGTAAATTTGTATATAATTTTAAACACAGACTCATGAAAATTTTAAAATCAATTGTAATGGTAGCTCTTGCAGGCGTTTTATTTGTTAGTTGCAAGAAAAACAATGAAGAATCCGAAAAAATAATTCCTCAAAATCAAACTGAGGCTACAAAAGTTAAAAAAGAAATTGCTCCTGAAAATTTGCAAGCTGCAACTTTTAAAATCGAAGGGATGACTTGCGCTGTTGGTTGTGCTAAAACCATTCAAGAAGAATTATCAGATTTAGATGGTGTGCAGTCTGCTGAAGTAGATTTCGACAAAAAACTTGCTACAGTTTCTTTTGATAAAACGATTCAAAATCAATCATCATTAACTCAAATTGTACAAGCAACAGGAGATGGAGCAACTTATAAAGTTTCAGATTTTAAATAAAATTATTCTCGGCTAATATGTTGCCACTTCGAGCAAAGTCGAGATGGTTTCGGTCAGATTGTACTAGATTCAAATAAAATAAACGATTAAGAGTTTAACATCTTAATCGTTTATCTTTTTTTAGTCTAGAATTCTTCTAACTTTCTTAATGGTTTAAAAAAGAATTATTTCCACTTCAATGTTTCCATCAACCGTTGCATATCATTTTTGATATAGCTCGCCGCTGGCATGATGGAGTCAAAATTAGGTTTGGCATAAAAATAAACAGAACCTGTAATAAAATGTTTAGTACTATCCGTTACATAAAATTGTGAGTTGGTTGCCGCATTTCCATTTACTTGGTAAAACATGCCATATACTCTTTTCTCTGTATTCAAATAAGGTTGTTCTAAGATATCATCCGCTTTAATTACGTGTTCGTAAGTTAGTTTTTGAGCATCTCTCAATAGGTTGTTGATATTGCCATTTACAGGCTTATAAGTCAAGTAAATTGTGGCCTTCATCTTTGGATAACTGATGCTGAAACCACAATCTTTATCGGCTTTAATAATGGCTTTCGAATTTATTTCAAAACCAAAAGGACAATTATTCTCAAAACTAGCATATTCCGCTTCAGGATAATCCAATCGCAAATAACTGGAAGGTTTAGGTAAAACATTGTCTTTGCAACCAAAAGTTAATAGACAAACAGATAGTATTAGTAAGTAAGGAATTGTTTTTTTAAACATTTTTATTTAAAATTTAGCAACACTATTTAGAGATGGAGTAAAAAACTAATTTAAAGTCACTTTAATTTGTTTGATTCGTTTTTTGTCAACGGTTTCAACGGTGAAAAGACAATTTTCGTATGTGATTTTTTGTCCTTTCTTCGGGAAATTACCAATGATTTCAAGAATAAATCCCGCTAATGTTTCTGCTTCTCCTTTTTTGGATTCAAAAAGATTTTCGTCCACATCAATAATTCGATAAAAGTCTTTTAAATTTATCTTTCCTTCAAAAATATAATTTTTGTCGTCAAGCTGAGAGAAGTTAACATCTTCATCATCAAATTCATCACTGATATCGCCTACAATTTCTTCGATTACATCTTCTAATGAAACTAATCCGGAGGTTCCGCCGTACTCATCAACCACAATGGCTAAGTGGTTTTTCATGTTTTGAAAATCCTTAAGCAGGTTGTCTAGTTTTTTGTTTTCAGGAACAAAGAAAGGTTCACGGATAAGTGTAGTCCAATCAAATTCTTTTTTGGTAATGTATGGAAGTAAATCCTTGACGAATAAAACACCTTCAATTTGGTCAATATTGTCACGGTAAACAGGAATTCTTGAATAACCCTTTTCAATGATTTTTGGACAAATGTCAGCAAATGTTTCTGTGATTTCAAGTGCGAACACGTCTATTCTAGGACTCATGACTTGTTTAGTATCGGTATTTCCAAAGCTAACAATGCCTTCTAGAATTTTTTGCTCTTCGGATGAGGTATCTTCAGATGAAGTTAGTTCTAAAGCTTGTGAGAGTTGGTCAACAGAGAAGTTGGTCTTTTGTTTTCCTAATTTATTATGTAGATAAACAGTTGCTCCACGCATAGGAATGCTGATTGGGGAGAGCGTGTTGTCTAAAATCAAAATGGGTAATGCTATAAATTCGGCAAATTTGACATTGTTTCTGCTGGCGTATACTTTGGGTAATACTTCCCCAAAAAGTAGTAATAAAGAAGTTACCACAATTACTTCAAGGATAAATTTTACAATCGGGGAATCGACATTTGAAAATAAATTTCCTCCAATAAATGAGAACAAAATCACCACTCCTATATTAATGAAGTTGTTAGCAACTAAAAGTGTGGCAAGAAGTTTTTTAGGTCTATTTAGAAGTTCTGATAAGATTTTGCCTTTGGCGTTGTTTTCTTGAATGGAGTGGTCAATATCTTTTTGTGAAAGCGAAAACAAAGCTACTTCTGCACCGGAAACTATTGCTGAACAAAAAAGTAAAGCTACTATTCCGATGGAACCTAACAATAGATCAGTATCTATTGTGGATAGTAAATTCAAACTGGGCTCTGGGTCCAAATTAAATAAGATTAGTTAAACAATTAAAACGGCAAATCATTTATTGGTAAGTCGTTATTTTGTGCGTCAAAGTTAGTGTTTTTTGTCGATTCGGGGGACTGATTTTGTTTGTTGTTTTCAGTGTCCTTTTTTGTTGACAAAAAGGTAAACTCTGTTACTTGAATCTCTGTTGTGTACTTTGTGCTTCCGTCCTCAGATTGCCATTGTCGGGACTTGATGCGTCCTTCAACGTAAATTTTATCTCCTTTAGACAGGTATTTTTCGCAAATTTCGGCTGCTTTATTCCGAACGACTAAATTGTGCCATTCAGTTGAAGTGATTTTTTCGTTGGTCGTTTTGTTGATGTAAACCTCATTAGTAGCTAATGAAAATCTACCAATACAATTTCCTCCGTCAAAATAATGCATCTTTACATCGTCGCCAAGATGACCAATTAACATTACTTTATTTAATGTTCCGTTCATATTATAGTTATGGTATTAATCTCAAAGATACATTTTTTTGAAGTGCATTTCAATCCTTTTCTATAAAATTATGAATTACAATAGGGAAGGGGAAACTTTTTAATTCGGCTTTGCTGATTCCTTTTTCTACTTTCCCTTTTACTTTGATTTCCCAAAATTTAATATGCAAATGTTGGTGTGATAATTTATGGATAATGCTTTTTTCGTTGGGTTCTAATATGCTTGTTATTTTATTTTTTTCGAAAAAATCATTTGTAATGGCATTCGAGATGTATTCAAAGCTTTCTTCTTTTTCAGTTTCGATTAGTGGAAACTCATATAAGTTATGCCAAATTCCTTTATGAGTTCGTTTTTGAATTAGCGTTTGATTTTCTTCGTCTTCAATTACTAAATAATTAAAAAAACGATTTTTTACTTTCAGTTTTTTTGATTTTATAGGCAATAGGTCAACTTTCTTTTTTTGTAAAGCCGCACAACTTTCGTTAAAAACACAAACCGAACAATCTGGATTTTTGGGAACGCATTGCAATGCGCCAAATTCCATGATGGCTTGATTGAATAGCGCGGGATTGTCTTTTGGAATTAATTCAGATGCTAAGGCAGTGAACTCTTTTTTGGCGGAAGCCTGAGCAATATCAGTTTCTATGTCAAAATAACGTGACAAAACTCGAAATACATTTCCATCCACAACTGGAACCACTTCATTGTATGCAAATGAAGCTATGGCAGCGGCGGTATATTCTCCTACTCCTTTTAATAGTAATAAGTCTTTGTAGTTGTCAGGGAAAATTCCATTTAATTGGGAAGCAATATGTTGAGCTGTTTTGTGTAAATTTCTAGCACGGGAATAATAGCCTAATCCTTGCCATAATTTTAACACTTGTTCTTCGTTGGCTTTCGCCAAATCAAAAACGGTTGGAAAAGCAGTGGTAAATGACAAAAAATACGGCAATCCTTGAGCAACTCGCGTCTGTTGAAGCATGATTTCAGACAGCCAAATGTGGTATGGATTCGAAGTTGTTCTCCAGGGTAAATCACGCTTATTTTGTAAATACCATGAAATTAGAGAGTTATGAAAAATCATTTTTAATTATTTGACAACAAAAGTAAAAGTTTATATGATTAAAATTTAACGAATTAGCTTGATTTATTGTTTTTTAAATTCCTATATTTGCACACTCAAAAAAAATTATTACAAAATAATAAATAGGAAAGAAAATGACGAAAGCAGATATCGTAGCAAAAATTTCAGAAAAACTAGGACTTGAAAAAGGTGATGTTCAAGCAACAGTTGAAACTTTTATGGAAGAAGTAAAAAACTCTTTGGAAACTGGAGATAATGTTTACTTAAGAGGTTTTGGAAGTTTTATCGTAAAAACGAGAGCTGAAAAAACAGGAAGAAATATTTCTAAAAACACTACAATCAAAATCCCTGCACACAATATTCCTGCTTTCAAACCTGCAAAAGTTTTTGTAGAAGGAGTAAAAACGAATAACGAAGCAAAATAATATTATTAATCATAAAATCTAAACGATTATGCCAAGTGGTAAAAAAAGAAAAAGACATAAGGTAGCGACTCACAAACGTAAGAAAAGAGCGAGAGCTAACCGTCATAAGAAGAAAAAGTAGTTTATAACTACTTTTTTCTTTTTAAACGTTCATTGAAATTGAAAAGTAGACGCCTTAGAATAATTAGATTGTATCGACAAGAAAAGAAATTGTCTAAAAATCTAACCTTCTAAAAATCTAACTTTTCTCCGGGTACAATACCTGTTAAAATATTGTTTAATCCATCCTTACAATTCAGTTATGAGTTATGAGTTATGAGTTGAAAAACTTGAAACTTGAAACTTGAAACTAAAAGTCTGGATAAAAATTTACAAATGAATAAAGAATTAATCATTCGATCTAGTTCTGATTTCGTAGATTTTGCCTTATTAAAAGATGGAAAACTAATTGAATTACATAAGGAAGAAGAGAAAAGCAACTTTCAAGTAGGTGATATTTTTATTGCCAAAATACGAAAACCAGTTGCTGGTCTTAATGCTGCTTTTGTAAATGTAGGCTTCGAAAAAGATGCCTTTTTACATTATCACGATTTAGGGCCTAATTTATCTTCCCAATTGAAATTCATAAAACTTGTAAGCGCAGGTAAATTAAAAGATTTCTCCCTAAAAAACTTTCAGTTTGAAAAAGAGATAGAAAAAGACGGTACGATTACTAGTGTAATTAATGCCAACCAATCTATTCTTGTACAAGTTGTCAAAGAACCAATATCTACCAAAGGACCAAGAATTAGCGCTGAGCTTTCTCTTGCTGGTCGATTTATTGTTTTGGTTCCTTTTTCGGATCGTGTTTCTATTTCTCAAAAGATAGAAAACAAAAAAGAAAAAGACAGACTTAAAAAACTTGTGCAGTCAATCAAACCGAAGGGATTTGGTGTTATTGTTAGAACAGTAGCCGAAGGCAAAAATTCAGCCGAATTAGAAAAAGATTTGCAGAACCTGCTTAGCAGATGGAATGCAATGTGTAAAAAATTACCAACTGCTCATCATCCATCCAAGGTATTAGGAGAGCTAAATAGAGCTTCTTCAATATTAAGAGATGTATTTAATGATACCTTTAGTGGTATTCAAATAGATGATGAAGAGTTGTACAACCAAACGAAGGATTATTTGCAAGAAATTGCACCTTCAAAACAATCAATTGTTAAGTTTTATCAATCAAAGGACACTCCAATTTTTGAGAAATACAATATCGAGAGACAAATCAAAACATCTTTTGGGAAAACAGTTTCCATGAGTAAAGGGGCTTATCTTATTATCGAACATACCGAAGCTTTACACGTCATTGACGTTAATAGTGGAAACCGTTCTAATAAAGCCACTAATCAAGAGGATACTGCCATGGAAGTCAACATGATTGCCGCAGCTGAAATAGCTAGACAATTGCGTCTGCGTGACATGGGTGGAATTATTGTTATTGATTTTATCGATATGTCAAATCCTGAAAATCGTAAAGTCTTGTTCGACTTCTTGAGGGAAGAAATGAACGATGATAAAGCGAAACACAAGATTTTACCTCCTAGTAAATTTGGATTAGTCCAAATTACAAGACAAAGGGTAAGACCAGAAGTTAATATTAAAACTAGAGAAGAAGATCCAAACGATGTTAATGGCGAAATTGAAGCGCCAATTTTAATTATCGACAAAATCAATTCGGATTTAGAAAGAATTTTAAAAACCCACAAAAATGTGGTACTTAATGTACATCCATTTGTGGCTGCATACCTCAGTAAAGGTTTTCCATCATTACGTTCAAAATGGTTTTTTGAACATAAGAAATGGGTGAAAATCATACCACGTGACGCTTACACGTATTTAGAATATCATTTCTTTGACAAAAAAGGAAATGCTATAAAAGAATAAACAAAAACCGCTTTTCGTGAGATTGCTTTCAGCCAGTTCGGCATAGCAGCCTCGAGTAAGCGGTTTTTTTGTGATTTTTTTTTAAACCAATAATGCGTTTATTAATTCTAATTTCAGGAGCTATTCCAGCTATCCGCTATATCTTTTTCTTTTTAAAGGAAAAAGAAAAAGGATGTCGCTTCTATCTGGGCTAAGGGCATTATCTTTTCAAAAAAAAATAGATAATATATTAGCTATTTTAATGAATAATTGCTATATTGGCTAATATTTTAGTCTAAATGAAAAATTATTCCATACATAAAATTCCCAGTCAAGTTCAGTCTGAATTAGCCAATCGATTCCAAAAACTTAGAAAAAGCAAAAAAATTAGCCAATCAGAACTCGCTAATAAATCGGGTGTATCGCTAGGAAGCATCAAGCGCTTTGAACAAACAGGCCAAATTTCATTAGAATCATTATTGAAATTAGCGCATCTTTTTGATCGTTTAGACGACTTTGATTCCGTTTTTCAAATTCAAGAAGACCTAAAAGAAATCGAAAAATTATTTAAGCAATAATTATGGAAAGCATTCAGAAGATAAAAGCCTTTTTAAATCTCGACAACACTAAAATAGAGATTGGTGACTTAATACAGAATCAAAACAAAATCTATTTCAAATACCAACCTGATTTTATGGAACGTGGTTTGGAGATTTCGCCTTTCAAAATGAAATTATCCACAGAAATTTTAACTCCAAAAGAACTCCATTTT